>CAINVS010000074.1 GCA_903854205.1 uncultured Bacteroidota bacterium
CAAACGCAATAAAGATGGGTGTTGCATGTGTAAATGAGGGAGACGCAGATATTTGGTGCCTGAGAAGTCGATGTCGGCTCCTGAGCAGGAATAGGGGGTGAGGGCAAAAATATTTTTTTCTTAAATAATAATTTTAGCCATCATTTAGGGTAAAAAAAACATATTTAAACAAGATTTTGTATGAGAACATGGGTCTAATTCGTCCATTTAACCCCTTAAATTTTGAAAAAAGTGCATTTTCCCATACAAAAATGGTTTCCTGAAATCGAAAATATCAAATTTCGAATAAAGTATCACTAAAATTATGCTTCAAGTGCTTCTATCCATTTTAATGAGGTAGCGAAGGGCCAAATTGCTCAAAACATGATGAAAATCGGCCTGGTAGGTCTATAAATATGCTAAATTCCGTGAATTTGGCTTTTATTATCTATAGTACAGGCTGGCTGAGTTCAGTTCCTAGGTTTGTCGGTTTTACGTACTGGATTTGAGGGAGTTAGGCGCTTCTATTCACTCATTCAAGGCACTGAATGGTCAAATCGACTTAAGTTAAGCGAAATTCGGCTCGTAAGGTCAGAATATATACTAAGTTTTTGTAATTTCATATTATATTGCAGGTGCGCTGCTCGTAGTACTCTTCATCACATAAAACTTCGGGTTGCCAAAGAACAGCTGTAAAATCAATTCCCTGTACGAAAAGGGGGTGCTTCACCTTGAAAAGTGGTCTCAGAAATACAATTTGACCTCGGGAAACGTCTTCAATCGGCTAAAATATGGAAAAGCCCGTGCAGCAGCCAGTCGTGCCGTCGTGTTATACGACACATGTCCTTCGGAGTCCAATTTCATTCTAGAAAAGTGGATAGTACGTCAAACAAGAGCTCTAACTCAGCACTACAAAATGCGCATACGTATTACCGGGTTCAAATACCTATTTGTTGAAGAATATCTGTTTGCAGGTCCATCCATGCAGCAGCAGCGTGCAGTTGACCGAACAATGATGAGGCACCTAGAGCTCAATTTAAGTCAGTTAATTATGTTTGACAGCTTAAATGAAAGCCCTAATCAAGTTCTTCAATATTTATAAGACATTCTATACCTTTCTTTGAGCGCAACGTCGAGAAAGAAGGGCCGGAAGGCCCAAATTGTCGTCAATATGAGTACAGACTTAAATCACCCATGTGTTACGCAAGCTCCTCCCTCGAACGCAAATTGGCCTAGATTATATAGATAAGCATATCAAATGAAAGCTCTATTAACTATCTTCACGATGCATGCTTACATTTGTTCCCTGCGTTGAACAAGTCGTCGAGAAAAATGGGCCTACAGCCCCGAACTGGGACAAATGATTTTTTTTATAGGACACGCGATGTGAGTGTTTGAAGCCAAATTAAGTCCGTTTACAACGGCAAGAATATCGAATGAAAGCCCTTAACAAATACTTCACAAATCACATTCACACTTACTCTTAAACTCATCATTAAGACAAATAAATGGGGCCTCAAGGTCAAAAAATGGTCCCCCATGTGCAGACAAAAAAAAACACCTTTGGGATGCACAACATGATATGTCGAGCACTTTGAACTGGACTAAGATGCCGGGGATCTGGCTCGGCATAACTTGCTTGCCGAGAAGCTTGATTGTGTGCTCTCGTTGCTCGAATGTGTAGCGGCGAC
>CAINVS010000075.1 GCA_903854205.1 uncultured Bacteroidota bacterium
CGCGTATGAAGAGTGGAATAACACCGAATTCGGCAGTGCGCACGCCGTGCCGTTTCCCCTGCCCAAAGCCGTGTACGCCCACACCAGCCGCGAATACGCCGGTTTCAACTGCAACATTCCCGACCAGTTTCGGGTAGATCAATTTGAAAAAGCCTTCACCGAACTTTGGCTGAGTGGCAAAGAAAAAATGCCCGCCTTCATCGGCATGCAATTGCCCAACGACCATGGTTCCGACCCTCGTCCGGACGACGGCTATCCGTACGTGCATTCCTTTGTAGCCGACAACGACCTGGCCTTGGGCCGCATTTTGCAGTTTTTGTCCGGCACCCCGTACTGGAAAAACATGCTCGTGATCGTCACCGAAGACGACCCCCAAGGCGGCCAGGACCATATCGACGCGCACCGCAGCGTATTGATGATGGCCGGTCCTTATGTGAAGAAGGGGTATATGTCGCACCGCCACGCCAATTTTGGTTCCATTTTGCGCACCATGTACCACATCCTGGGCATGCCGCCGGTGAACCAATACGATGCCACCGCGAGCCTGCTCACCGATTTCTTTACGGATAAGCCGGATTACAAAACCTACCGCGCGCTCGCGCACGACCCGCAGGTATTTCAGCCGGAAAAGTCGCTGAAACGTTATGGGAAAACGTTTGATTGGCGGAAGATTGAGATGAGTGGGAAGATGGATGATGAGGCGGAGATTCGGAAGGGGCATTAGATTGCCGATTTCCGATTTGTTTGATTTTTGATTTTTGATTGGATTTTTTGATTTCCGATTTATGGGCTATGGCGGTAGGTTTTTTTTGGGAGCCTACCGCTGTGGCTTATGGATTTGAGTTTTGGAGGAAAGTTTGATGGTTTTTTTGGATATTTGGAAGATTGGGGTTATGTTTGCTTTTGGATTACTGTAACTGACGAGCGATAGGGTTTTTAAATTAAAGGGTTGATTTATGAGAGGGTAATTGCGCAGGTATTTGGGATATTCGCAATGGGGTACTTTAGTACCGTGGTTCGCCGAAACCATAAAAGTAAAACCATAAATAAAAAAAATATATGTCAAATTCAGAATCATCAGGAGGTTGCCTTATCATTTTAATGCTCATTGGACACGTAGTATCTGTACTCGGTTCAGGATATTACGCTTGGCATTGGGTTGAGCCAGAGAGTTTTTTTGGAGCAATCAAATTTCTAATTGTTTGGGGAATCTTCGGCTACATAGCCGATTTAATATTAATGGCCATAATTGCAGGTGTTGCCCATTTTTTTGGCGAAGGCATATAATCAAGTATGGAAAGGATAATAAAAATAGGATTGACCTTACTTTTTTTGGGTTGTTTGGCAGATATGCCTTACGGATACTTCCAATTTGTGCGCTACGTGGGCATGATTGGGTTTGGGGTGTTGGCCTTTCAAGCGAAGGGAAAAGGCAATGACGGATTTTTCTTCTTTTGGCTTTTATCTGCTATTTTGATAAACCCAGTTTTCAAGATTTCGCTTGGAAGAGGATTGTGGAATGGGGTTGATGTCATTTGGGCTGTTGTTTTGATGGCAACAATTTTCTACAATACGTCTAACTCCGAAAATAAAACCGGGACTTGAATAGCAAAAGTAGTATTATGTAAAAAAATATTTTATGTCTTAACTTATATTGATTTACATAAAGAAATAATATTAATATGATTAATTCTGAATAAATATGCTGTAATTGTTAAGGGCGTTTGTTGGTACAGTATCGTAGGACCACTTCGGGAGACTAAAAGCAAAAGAAAGTATATATTTGCATCTTCATTATTTTTCACATTGTCAAAGTAGTTAAATGAGATTCTTGAAAAACATACGATCAATCATTATGACTGTACTAGTAATCGGACTGGTGCTAATATTTACTATTTTACCTAATGGTTGGGCATGGCATAAAATAACTAGCTTATGGGAGGATGAGTATGCTAACGTTGACTGGGACAAAAGGCTGGAAGGTGATGTCGAGATATGTATGAATTTCCTAAATCCTGAAACAAAGTCATCTGACACATATAAGTATAATAGGTACATAGAACAGTTTTCAAAAGAAATATCTAAATATCCAAAAGATAAATTAGACTACCTAAAAGGCGCATGTAGGTACGCTATAAAGTATAAGATTTCTACCAGCAATGACTTTTTAAATTCCGTTGAAATCGCTTTTAGTAAAATGGACACTTTAGTGCCTTTAACGTTCTCGGCAGAAACGTTGGTGTATATTGAAGCAATGCGACCATATAAAAAGTTAAGTGAAGCGCTTGAGTCTGCAAGGAATGATGAGATCGCATCATTCAAAGAAAGCTTTAAACAAATCGCAGCTTCAATTCTATTTTCAGACGAAAAGAAGACTTTTGATGATTTCAAAAAAGTATCAATTGGGAATATTCAAAAAGCAATCGACC
>CAINVS010000076.1 GCA_903854205.1 uncultured Bacteroidota bacterium
GAGCGGCATTTACATAAATTTGTACAATAAAATACATACACAAAATGTCACCCCTACAGGGTTCTTTTCCTTCGCAGCTTACGCTGCTACAAAAATATCGCTCCTCTGGAGCTGGTTCCTGATGTAAATGGTAAATAACTAACACATAAGTCAATTCAAAGATAACAATACACTAGTACCTAGTACCTGGATTGCTGGTATTTTATTGGCTATGAATATAAATCCCGAAGGGATGAAAAGATTATAGCCAATAAATAACCATGTTGACCAAAAACCCGAAGGGGTGATATTTAATACTTTGAAAGTTGGTATCAGTCTTCGTTATATATTTATTCACAAAGTGTTCATTACCAAGTGCCAAGTACTAAGTACCTGGATTACTACTTCTCCAATATTGTTGTCGGGCCCATTTTACTGAATTTCTCAATTCTGTCAGCCACCAATTCCTCTGGACTAAGTTTAGCCAAAGCCGTCAATTCCTTTTTAAGTAATTTTTTCAAAATTTTGGCCATTTCATCGGGTTGAGCATGTGCTCCGCCCAGCGGTTCAGGGATGATTTCATCGATGATACCCAGTTCAAGTGCATTTTCAGCGGTCAATTTCAATGCCTCTGCAGCCTGCTTTTTATTGTCGACAGTTCTCCAAAGAATGGTAGAGCAGGACTCGGGAGAGATAACAGTATACCAGGTATTTTCCAGCATCAGTACACGGTTGCCAACGCCAATACCCAATGCACCACCGGAAGCACCTTCCCCAATAACCACACAAACAATTGGAACACGCAAACGGGCCATTTCAAACAGATTGCGGGCAATAGCCTCGGCCTGTCCGCGCTCTTCTGCTTCAATACCGGGGAAAGCACCCGGAGTGTCGATAAGACAAACTACCGGAATATTGAAACGTTCAGCGGTCTTGAAAAGTCGGAGTGCTTTGCGGTAACCTTCAGGATTGGGCATACCAAAGTTGCGGAACTGACGCATTTTGGTGTTTTCACCCTTCTGATGGCCTACAAACATCACGGTCATATTGTCCAAACTGCCGATACCGCCAACAATGGCTTTATCGTCTTTGAAAGTGCGGTCACCATGCATTTCCACAAAGCGGCTGCACATTTGGCTAAGATAATAAAGTGTATATGGACGTTCTGGGTGGCGGGAAAGCTGTACCCGCTGCCAACCTGTGAGGTTGTGGTAAATTTTCTTTCGAGTGGAGATGATTTTGCGTTCCAGAGCAGCAATTTCAGCCTGTTTGGCCTCATCGTCCTCTTCAGCATCTTTTTTCAATTCCTGGAGTTGGTTGTATAACTCCTCAACAGGTTGTTCAAAATCTAAAAATATCATAATAACAGCGTATTGAATTTGTAAATTTGTATTTGAACACAGGAAAATAAGCTCCCTAAATTATTGAATTATCCTCAGATAAAAGTGATTTTTTCTACTCAAAGGATTGAGCCAAGAAATAAGTCCTGCAAAACTAACCAAAAAAAATTTCATTTAAACATTTTTTGCCCCCCTTTAGCGCTCAAGGATAATTTTGTGTCCGAAATAAGGATTTTATAAATAATAAAAATAATTTTGGAAGTCAATTTACCATAAAATCCAAAACCAAATGACCAAACTTATGAAAAAGAACAGTTTACTGGCTTTGTTGTTACTATTGAGCTTCTCTGTTTTGAAGGCACAGGAAGAAGATCCGGGAGAAATACAGCCGGACCGCCCCGGATTGGGTGAATCGGCACAGATAGTACCTTCCAAGTATTTTCAAATTGAAATGGGCGGCAACTATCAGTGGGATAAACCTTCTGATTCACTTCGCATTCTGAATCTAACCTATAATTCAACTTTTTTTCGAATTGGTATTTTAAAAGGTATCGAACTCCGTCTCAGTTTTGGGGCCCGTCAGGATTTTACTAAATTCGGAACGGTGGATAGCAAAACAAAGGTAGGATTTATGCCTTGGGGCCTTGGTTTTAAAGCCAAACTTTGGGAACAGAAAGGAGCGCTTCCCCGTGCGGCTTTTTTGGGAAATCTGCAGATTCCATATCCTTCAGCTGCTTTTTTAAAAACAAAACATGTTGCACCCTATTTTCTTATTCCACTGGAATGGGACCTTCATGAGACACTTTTAATGACCGGCAATGTTGGGATGTTTTGGAACGGAAACGATGCCAATCCGGCCTATTTTGTATCATTGGGTTATGATTATGCCTTGCCAAAAGGCTTTGGTGTTTTTGTGGAAGGTTACGCTACAATCGACGATTTAGCTAATTTTTTACCTGCAATCAATGCGGGATTGGTGTGGTTGGTACTGCCAAATCTGAAGTTGGACGTTTCTGCCGGTTTGGGTCTTAACAGCGCAGCGCCAAACGGTTTCATCAACGGCGGTATTTCTTATCGTTTACCCCGTTAAATAGCAATTAAAATAAAATCGAAAGCTAAGTATTGATTTTAATAAAATATTGATCAACTAAATACTGGGTTCAAACATAAGTTTTTCAGTAAATTTGAAATGTAATAATTAAGCTAAGTTGCTGTTTTTTTGTACAATCCTTCCCTTGGATAAAAAACTTCTACTTTTATTTTTTGTTAAAGTCAACGTAATATCAAACAGGACTTTTCTTCCTTAAAGTTATTACGATTAAATATGTCATTATTTCTACACGCTTACTTATTGTAATCACTGCTTCATTAATGAAATTTAGCGAATATAAATATGAACGCCCCGATTTATCAGGGTTTAAAGTCCGTTTCCAAACTACTTTGGATAGCTTTAAAAGGGCTGTCACAGCAGAAGAGCAGTCTGAATTGGTAGAGGCAATCAACAATCTCAGGGTTGAATTTGACAGTATGGGCAGTATTTGCAGTATCAGACATTCTGTAAATACCAATGATAAGTTCTATGAGGATGAAAATCATTTTTACGATGAACATTATCCCGAAATAAGTGAACTCATCAACAGTTATTACAGAGCACTGCTTCTTTCTCCGTTTAAAGCGGAATTGGAAAAAGTTTACGGCAAACAGCTATTTATTCTGGCTGAATTGAACTTGAAAACCTTCGAGCCGGTAATTCTGGCTGATTTGAAGGATGAAAATAAGCTGGGTACGGCTTACAATCAGTTGAAAGCCCGTGCTAAAATTGAATTTAGAGGCAAGAGTTACAATCTCTCTTCCATCAATCCTTTGGAATTGGATACCGATCGGGCCACCCGCAAAGAGTCTCAGGAAGCGAAATGGGGCTTTTTCGAACAAAATGCCGCTGAGGTTGAAGGTATCTTCGATAAAATGGTGAAGCTGCGTCAGAGCATGGCGGAAAAACTGGGCTATAAAAATTATATCCCTTTGGGATATGCACGTATGCGCCGCAGTGACTATGGTCCGGAAGAGGTGGCAATTTTCCGCCAACAGATTTTGGAACATATTGTACCAATTGCAACAGAACTGTATGCGCGTCAGGCCAAAAGAATCGGTCTTGAAAAATTGGAATTTTATGACATTGCACTCGGTTTTCCATCAGGCAATCCCACACCAAAAGGTCAGGCGCCATGGATGGAAGAACAGGCAGGCACAATGTATGCCGAACTTTCAAATGAAACAGATGAGTTTTACCGCTATATGTGGGAACGTGATCTTATGGACCTCAGCGCCAAAGACGGCAAAATGACCGGCGGATACTGTACTTTTATCGGAAAATATCAGTCGCCCTTTATTTTTTCCAATTTTAATGGAACAAGTCATGACGTAACTGTGCTCACACATGAGGCCGGACATGCTTTTCAGTGTTACTCCACAAGCAGAAACCAAAAACTCTATGAATATCTTTGGCCCACTTATGAGGCCTGTGAAATTCATTCCATGAGTATGGAGTTTTTTACCTGGCCCTGGATGCAGTTGTTTTTTAAAGAAGATACGGAAAAATTCAAATACGAACATCTTACAGCGGCCATTCAGTTCCTGCCTTACGGTGTTGCCGTGGATGAATTTCAGCATGTTATTTATGAAAATCCGGAGATGAGCAATGCAGAACGCAATGCCGCTTGGAGAGAAATTGAGCGCAAATATATGCCGCATAGAACATATGAAGGAAATGACTTTCTGGAAAATGGCGGTTTTTGGCAACGTCAAAGCCATATTTTTAGTTCACCTTTCTATTATATAGATTACGTCCTGGCACAAATTTGCGCCTTTCAGTTTTGGAAACGCAGTTTGGAAGACAAAGAAGCTGCTTGGAAGGATTATGTAAATCTTTGCAAAGCAGGGGGCTCTGTATCTTTCCTGAAATTGGTAGAACTCGCAGGATTGCGCTCTCCATTCGATGAAGGCACTGTGGCTTGGGCAATTCAACCCATTAAAGATTATTTTGAAAAGACTGACGATTCAAAATTTTAAAAAATATTTCGATAAGGATACTCTAATGGGTATCCTTTTTTTGTAATTTCGGGCTATCAATGTTGATCTGCTGATTTTAGTTTGTATTTCAATATCGGCACTGTACCTTTTCACTACGTGGACCCTCGGTTTCCACAACAACTCATCAGACTATATGATAAAAATACTCGCAAACGACGGCATAGAAGCCGATGGTAAACTCCTTTTGGAAGAGGCCGGTTATCAGGTAGATACCAATCATATCCCTCAGGATATCCTTAAAGAAATGCTACCGGAATACGATGCTGTCATCGTACGCTCGGCAACCAAAATCAGAAAAGATCTTATTGATGCCTGCCCCAATCTGAAAGTCATTGCCCGTGCCGGTGTAGGTATGGACAATATTGATGTGGAATATGCCAAAAGCAAGGGTATAAATGTCATCAATACGCCGCGCGCTTCCTCATTGGCTGTATCTGAACTTGTTATGGCTCAAGTGTTTACCCTGGCCCGTTTTCTGCATATTGCCAATCGCGATATGAGCACAGTCGGTGCTGAAAAATTCAAGGACCTTAAAAATAAATATTCAGAAGGTTCGCAGGTACGAGGCCGTACTTTGGGCATTATCGGCTTTGGTCGAATCGGACAGGAATTGGCTCGCATAGCAATGGGGGTTGGTATGAAAGTAATTGCTTCTGACCTAGGCGAAAAAGATGTGGATATACACATCCCCGTTCCTGACAATAATAATGTGTCGCTGACTATGCACCTCAAAACAGTATCTTTTGAGAAAATTTTGCGCGACAGCGATTTTATCTCGGTTCACGTACCTGGTGGGGGAGATAAGGCATTGATTGGTTTGGAAGAAATTTCAAGAATGAAAGATGGCGTTTACCTAATCAATACTTCCCGCG
Source organism: uncultured Bacteroidota bacterium (assembly GCA_903854205.1). Lineage (GTDB taxonomy): Bacteria > Bacteroidota > Bacteroidia > Chitinophagales > Saprospiraceae > Saprospira. The sequence continues at coordinate 5,282 of CAINVS010000076.1, forward strand.
GTGGCGTAATTGATGAAAATGCCCTGCTCAAATCTCTTGACAGCGGTAAAGTTGCCGGTGCAGCATTGGATGTTTTTCTGAACGAACCAACTCCCGATTCCCGTTTGCTCAATCACCCTAAAATTTCAGTTACGCCGCATATCGGTGCTTCAACTATCGAAGCTCAGCGCTATATAGCTTTGGAATTGGCTGATGCCTTTATCGAATTTTTTGGAGAAGAGAATTAGTTAATATCTCTAAAATATGCTTAAAAGGAAGTCAATCAGTTGGCTTCCTTTTTCTTTGTGTGCCGTGCATGTCAATCAACTAGGTGGTGCAAGTCCACTGTGGGGGTATGTAATCGCCAACCACTAGCCAAAAGCAAGGGTGTCCATTGCGAGGTGGAATCTGAAGGAAGCTGGCGGCAAAACTCTGCCCCGAGGAA
>CAINVS010000077.1 GCA_903854205.1 uncultured Bacteroidota bacterium
AGCCAGTCCTCCAATTTTGTTGCCAGGCTGCTTGCTCCGCTCGATGTCAAATCTGCCAAAGCAAAAGATTTTCCATTATTAAGAAAAACAACACTTTCAATATGATTGATACTTTCTATTTCTGTAATATTGCTCAATCCTGCTTTTTCAATTTTTTCAGCTATATGTTTTAAGTTACCGGCGTAGCTTTTTAGATATTTTCTATAATTTTTTTTAATGTTGCCCTCCTTCAAATAGGCTGATGAAATTGAGGTTTCATCCTCTTTTTTCTGTAGATTTAAAAAGTTATAGTCTTCATTTATTTTGAGTTTGAACTTATTTCTCTCTGCTTCAATTTTATTTTTCTGTTGTTCAATTTCACTTCTAAATTCATGTGATATGACAAGGGTTTGTACATTTTTTTTTATATTTAATTTCATTGCTTCATTTTCTGACTTTATATCCGCCTTGATCATTTCTCTCAAATTATTGAAACTTTCAGCATGACTATATTTTTCAAATTCAGGATTTTGAACTAATTCCGCTAAAAAAGGGGCTTCAATGACCAAAAGTTCATTTTTTTCTGCTTCAGTAATTGAGTCAAATAACAGATCCTGTTTTTTTAGCCATTCGTTGAAAGCGCCTCTCAATTCCTTCGTTTTTTTATCAATCTCATTTTTAAAAGTTGTAATGTCATTGATCAATATTTGCATTAGTTTATTTTGTATTTTGCTGAATTCTTTACCATCCTGAATAAGTCTTTTCTTCAAGGTGTTGATCCAACCAAGTTTTTTTCTCCAATTTTTTAACTCTACGGTGAAGTTTGGAAAAATATAAACTCTATAAATATAAGGCATTATAAAAAATGGTATAATAAAAAGTGTTTGAAAAAGGAGGGTGATTGACCATGTAGAATTTAGCCAAATATCGTCTGTTACCCATTTTTTTAAATTGGGAATTATGTTGATGGCGACTAAAGCAATTACTGCACAGAGCGCAAAAGAAAATAAAGTTGGCAAATAACTAAGTTGATTATTTATTTTCGCGTTTACTTTTGGCGGCTCCGCATTTGTAGACAGACTTAGTGAAGGAATGACCCAATTTAGCAATAAGTGATATTCAGCAGGCAATAAATGCTTTTCTGACAATCTGCCGGTAGGGATGACAGTTATGGCTGACGGTCTTCTGTATCTCTTTGCTGCAGTTCCTCTTTGCTGCATCATTCTTTGGAAATGTAATTTTAACATTTCATCTCCGAAAATATTAACAAGTACCAAACACCATTCTTCGGCGATTGGCCTCAAATTTGGATTTTTGTGGCCCAAGGCAAGCCCCTTATAAAACAGTTCTTTCAATTCAGCCGGCAAATTGTTGTAAGCTTTGTGTGGCGGTGGAATGACACTTAACAATATTTTCTTCTCAGGATGATGCACAAAGAAACCTTCCCTAATCCTTTCGTGTAGTGAAACCAAATGATCAAAAGGCGGTTTTGAAGAAGCTGCAAAAGGGTGTATGCCAAAGAGTAGGCGATAGAAAATGACAATCATTGAAAAAAGGTCCCAAGAAGCATCTATGGCATCGTTTTCATGATTTCTTGCAGTTCTGTAACTTTCGGGGGGCGTATATTCCGGTGTTGAAACCGGAGCAGGAAAGCGTACCAATCCGTTTTGAACTACCTCTACCGAGTCCATGTCAACCAATGATAACAGACCATTGGACTGAACAATTATATTATCAGGTTTTAAATCTACCAGCACATAGTTTTCAGTGCTGTGTAGTCTGTATAATGCAACTGCAAGATTGAAACAAAGTCGCAGTCGCAGATTAAAGGACTCCCCATTTTTATGATCGAAACGTTTCCAATCCTTTGTCAGATGTTTGGGCAGTTTTGGCCCTGTAAGTACCTCCAATTTTTCGCCCTTTACAAAGGGCATGATAAATCCTACAAATTCTTTTTGTTCATTCAATAAAATGTCATGTACCCAAATAAAGGTTGGGTGTTCAGTTTCAGCTTGTAAATCCGGCGAATTTTTATATAAAAAATCCAGTTTTTTATAACGTTGCGCCGATAACTTTAAAGGATGGTACAGTTTGGCTACGAAGCCTTGTAAATTGGAAGGTGACAATATTTTATGCAAATTACCCTCTCCACCTCCGGCAAATGGTTTGTCTGAGATTTTTATTTTATCCTTGGCGTATTTGAGGTAGAGATTCATTAAGATAAAAGATAAAAGATAAAAGATAAAAGATGATCCTTGATACAACGCAGCGAACCGATCCTTTAGATGAAATCTCAATAAAGATCTATTATGTATTAATGCCAATCAAGGGTTGAAATAAGTTCAAATCGCATAACGCTGCCGCGGGCTATTTTTTACTTTTGGCTTGATCCAAAAGTAACAAAAAATCAAGTCGGAACCAATGCATTTTTGGGGGAGTTTTGGGTCGTACGGTCGGTCGATCATATAACCCCCAAAACCAGAATCGGCCAGACTGTCC
>CAINVS010000078.1 GCA_903854205.1 uncultured Bacteroidota bacterium
CTGTACAACGCTATAAAGATCATTGGCATAGCGGGTCTTGTCTTCTGCTTTGCGCATATTGTCAAGTAAGGTATTAATTTTTTCTTCCAGTTCCTTTGGAAGTGGGAAACCGAGGTATTTTGTTCGAGACATAATCTGTGTATGTTGTTTGTTTAAATTGTCGTTATCTGGGTTGCATTTCACGGCAGGTTTGCAGTATCGTCTGACTCATCCCGACCCCTCTTCAAAAAGAGGGGCGTTTCAAACTCCTACGGAGTTTTAGCTTAGCCATTTTAATTGATTATTAATTTTATTATTCTCCATTGTGCCTCCCCTCTTTTTACAGAGAGGGGATACCCTAAGGGAGGGGTGAGTTAACCGCATCTTTAAAAAATCCGCTGTTTCCAACGGAACAAATTCACTTTTTTTAAAATTCCTTTGACCCGCCTTTTTTGTGATCGACCTGAAGTTATCTAACTCGCTTTCTTTCTACTCTCTACTCATTACTCTCTACCAAATACCTACCCTATTTATAAATTTTCTGACTATTCAGCCACTGCCTGTAAGCTCTTGCATTGGCACCATGCTGAGCACCAGTTTTGGCAAAGGCATGTTGCGCAGGTTGCCCTTCTACAGGTGGTTTAGCACAAAAAAACCAATAATCATGTTCCTCTGCTTTGAGCACTGCTTCCAAAGCAGAAACAGAGGCCATCCGAATTGGGCCGGGAGGTAAACCGGGATACATATATGTATTGTAGGGCGAATTGATGGCCAGCAAATCATTCGTTACACGACGAACAGTAAAATCTCCGCCTGCAAAAACAACAGTTGGGTCGGCTTCCAATTTCCAGCCTACTGTACGGAGACGATTTAGATAAACACCCGAAACCCTTGGTTTTTCAGGGTCAAAAGTTGTTTCAGCATCTACGATAGAAGCAAGTATGTACACCTCTATTTGGGACAAATTTTGTTTTTTTGCCAATTCCAATCTTTCCTTATTCCAAAATTTCTTATATTCTGCATACATGCGGGCTACAAATTCTTCAGCATCAGTATCCCAGTGAATCAGATAACTGTTTGGAATATACATAGTCAAAGCATTTTCTGCTGTAAAACCGTATTTATCTAGCAGATCTGTAGAATTCATTGCAGAAAGGATCGAAAGTGAGTCTGCCTCAATGTATTTACTGACATGTCCTGCCAACTGATCTTTCAGACGGAAGTTATTAAACGTCAATTTCACAGGTACCTGTTCCCGGCGCAAAACGGCCACGAGCGCATGGTGACTTTTGGTGTTTTTGGGAACGCGGTATTGTCCCGATTTTCCTTTATACTTCATGAGTGAAGCCACCCATAAAAAACCTGTTTTGTCTTTGAGCAGTCCTTTTTGTTCCAAAAGTGCTGTAATACCGTTCAGATCGGTTTTACTTGGGATCTGCAACAGTAAATCTTCAGTAAGACCATTGAGTTTACTTCCATAAATCGCATCATAGAAATAATAGGCAATACCGGCACCTGCAATTGCCAATACAGCAAATGCAATCAGTAGAACTTTAAATACCCTGCTTTTTTTAACAACCTTTACAGGAATATCAGAGGTTTCTGTTATCTCGTTTAATTCTTCGGACATTTTTTATGCTAAAAGTTAAAAGCAAAAAGATGAAAGCGAAATTTATTGTGCTTTCATCTTTGCCCACTTATTGTATTTTAATATTGTTCCTGATCATTTGGAAAATCAGCTGTTTTAACATCGGCTATATAACGCTCGGTAGCATCTTTGATGAGATCGTAAAGATTTAGATAGCGGCGCAGGAAGCGGGGATGAAAATCTTTGGTAATGCCCAACATGTCGTGAGAAACGAGTACCTGACCATCAACATTAGGCCCGGCCCCGATGCCAATAACAGGAATTGAAACACTTTCAGTAACCTGTTTGGCCAATTGAGCAGGAATTTTCTCCAAAACGATGGCAAAACAACCCAATTCTTCCAAATGCTTGGCATCCTCCAACAGCTTTTGAGCCTCGACATCCTCTTTTGCACGAACCGAGTAGGTGCCAAATTTATAAATTGATTGAGGGGTCAAGCCCAAATGACCCATTACAGGGACACCGGCAGATAGTACCCGTACAATGGAATCAGTAATTTCTTTACCGCCTTCCATTTTAACAGCATGACCGCCTGTTTCTTTCATTATTCGAATGGTTGATTCCAAAGCCATTTTAGAATTGCCCTGATAAGAACCGAAAGGCAGATCGACTACAACAAAGGAACGCACTACAGCGCGAACAACCGATTGAGCATGATATATCATCTGATCCAGCGTAATAGGCAGTGTTGTTTCATGACCCGCCATTACATTGGAGGCAGAATCACCTACCAATAAAATATCGATTCCAGCCGCATCTAAAATACGAGCCATTGAATAGTCATATGCTGTCAACATAGAAATTTTCTCTCCACGTTGCTTCATTGCATGTAACACATGAGTAGTTACTTTTTTGATAGGTTGGTTTACAGACATGATGTTAGTAGTTAAAAG
>CAINVS010000079.1 GCA_903854205.1 uncultured Bacteroidota bacterium
AAATATAAAAAAAATAAAAAAAATATAAGTTTGACTGTTATTATTATTGAGATTAATATAATTAAATTTTGAAGCAAAAATAATTGCCTCGTCACAAATGATTAGAGCGGGACTTTCTAACAATGTCAGTATGAAAAAGATTTCATTCGCTTCGCGGAACCTTCGGGTTCATAGTTGTAATTATTTGCGGTTCATTATTTATTAAAAATAGACAACACATATATCAAAAAACGAGCGGATAATTACAACTGGTTGGTAAAAATTAAAAAAAAATAAATTTTAACATAATCCTATGTTTTGCGCTGTGTAAAATACTTTTTAAAATATTCGCCAAATGTAAAAAGCACCTCATCAAATGATGAGGTGCTAATTTTTTCTTAGTTGCAGAGGCAGGACTCGAACCTACGACCTTCGGGTTATGAGCCCGACGAGCTACCGCTGCTCCACTCTGCGATATGTTGTTGATGCAAAGATATCATCTATATTTGGACTTTCAAAACTTTTAATGAAATATTATTAAAAAAACATGAAATGTTTTATTTTTACTAACCCTATGGACAAAATTTAAATATTGTTCAATGATGAAAGATTTGTAAAATTCTAAGTAAATATATCCATAATACACTAAAACATGAATTTTAAAGCGTCAGTAATAATATTTGCAGCACTGGTCTTTTTCCTGGACCATCCTTTTTCACAGGCTCAGACGTCAAAATCATCATCTTTTAAGCATTCGATCTTAGAAGTAAAAATTGGAAAACAAGTCTGGATGACTAAAAACCTAAATCTTTCCAGATTCAAAAATGGAGAACTTATTCCGGAGGCAAAAACGGCAGAAGAATGGAAATGTGCTTGCGAAAAAGGGCTTCCTGCATGTTGTTATTATGAATTCAAAAGGAAAAAACACAAAAAATACGGCAGACTTTATAATTGGTATGCTGTTTCCGATAGCAGAGGACTGGCTCCCAATGGATGGCACATACCGGATGTATCAGAATGGGGTCACCTTTCAGAATTTGCGGGATCAAGGGCAGGCATTATGCTGAAAAGCAGTAAAGGATGGTACCGTGAAAAGAAAAATCCTACCTTTAAAATGATTTGCAGGGAAATGCGCGGTGAAGACAAATATGGTTTCTGTGCCTTGGGCGGTGGAATGATTGATCCTGAAGGTAGTTTTTCCGCAAAAAGTCAGTTTGGTTATTGGTGGACTTCAGATCAGGAAAGCCTGCCAAACAGCATCGATTTCAAAATGGGTACTGAAAAAGAGACCGTAGAAAAGCAGAAAGCAGTCTCTGAAGAGCAAACTGTAAATGCATTTTATATGGAATTTTTCTCCGGTTTTCTCGATAGAAATAATAGCCTTAAAGGATACGGTTATTCAGTGCGCTGTGTAAAGAAACGATAAAACCTATGGCTAAAGCTCGTAATAATATTTACAATTTTAAAATTCTAAAACAAAATTAGTTTCTAATGCCAATCAAGGGTTGAAATATATTGAAAAGTATTGATTTTATTTAAAAACTAAAAATTACTAGCCGCAGGCACCGTTTCAGAACGTCGGAAGCACCAGAATATATAGAATTGGTCCTTTAGAGTATAGTGCTAAGCCTGAAAATTCAATAAAAAAGCAAAAAATCTCAGGCTGAAGGACAGTCTGGCCGATTCTGGTTTTGGG
>CAINVS010000080.1 GCA_903854205.1 uncultured Bacteroidota bacterium
GAATAATAATTATTTTCGAGTGCAATTCATACCCAAAAATAACCTTTTGGGGTTTGAAATTACAAATAAATGAAACGCCGAAACCCATATCCAGTTGGCAATATGATGCAATCAAATCTGCATTCCTTTGGTATGCTGATGAAAGAAGGGACGTTTTCGAGCGGGGATTATAGGTATGGATTTAACGGAAAAGAAAAGGATGATGAAGTTAAAGGCTCAAGTGGAAGTAGTTACGACTTTGGAGCGAGGATCTACGACCCTAGATTAGGACGGTGGATGAGTATGGACGCTTTAGCAAATAAATATCCTGCTATATCTCCATTTGCTTTTGCATTGAATACGCCAATCATGGCAAAAGACCCTGATGGAAATGTCGTAATCTTTATTAACGGACAACATGCGGGAACGGGAGGAACAGCAGCTTATTGGGGAGGATATGATAAGGATGTTATGAAAGCGGTGGGCGACAAAAGCGCAAGATATGTTGATGGAGCTTTGGGAGGTTGGAAAAACACTGGTGCAAATGCGGTGGACGGTGGATTTGCTGGAAGCAGATTTGGCGGATGGATTGGAGCAGTGGCAGGTGCACTTTTAAAAATCGGCACAAGTTCGAATGTAAATATGAAAGTGCGTATGGCTGCGGGAGAAGCACAAGGAATGAAAGATGCGGCAGACATTATTGCAAATCTGAAAGAAGGCGAAACCATTAAAATAGTCACTCATAGTATGGGGACTGCTTTTTCAAGAGGTTATACAGAAGGTATTTTAAAATATGCCAAAGCAAATGGCTTAGCTGATAAAGTGAAGTTTGAGTATGAGTTAGATGTAAACTCATTCCAGGGAGCAGATTTGCCAGTAGATAAGAATGTAATGCAAACCCAAAACAAAACAGGTGGTCAAGACGGTGGAGTAAATTTTACTGAAGCTATTCAAGGTAATTCTGTTCCAACAGTTGACAAAGTTCCTGGAGCAGAAGACACGTCTACAAAAGAAGATGCTACCAAAGGGCATGCAGTTGATCAAATGAGTAAAGACGGAATACCGAGTTTAGGTAATGGAGGAAGTCAGGGTTCGGTAGAACAAGGAAGCAATAATGAAAAACCTAAATAATATGCGACTACTACTTTGTTTATTGCTTATAAGCTTGCAAAGTTGCGGACAGACTGGAAATAGCGTTGCCAAAATGGAAACGTATGACCAGTTCAGAACCCAGAAAATAGAATTAAGAGATAGCTTGTTTGTTTTATACACAGTAAGGGAATGGTCAAAACATAATTGGTATACGTTTGAAGACTTCTCGAAAATGTATAAAATGACTAATGAACAAGTTCAGTATTTTTTAGGAGGAACTTTTTACAGCCCTGATAAAAAAAAGATACTAGTTTGGATTGGGGATAAGGAACCCAATGCCGCAAGTTTAGAAATGACACGTTTTAAGCCAGAATTAAATAGGATTTGCCCAACAGGTGGAGATACAATTTATTCTATGACGGCTTTAATAGGTTTTAGAGATAGTACAAATCAAACTTGGAAACTATATCCATTTAATCAGCAACAAGCAACATGCTATGACACCAAAGAAGAAGTAATAAATGTGTTAGGTCAATATTATTTTGGGCAAATGAAAAAGCATCAGATGTATAGAATGATGCAATCCGGTAAAAAGAAAGGGCATAAGGAATTACAGGCTTATGGTTACAATTTACAAGATAAAGGTTTTTGGAATAAGTGTTGGTTATGGCAAAAAGATACAGTAGGTTCTTATGGTCTGTATCCCTTCCAAATAAAAGGTTATGATTGTGATAAAGAAAATTATCAAATTATTAGCGACACTTATCCCGACCAGAAAAAGGATGAAACGAATGGTGAGTATGTGGCACGCCACGGACGGATAGTACGTAAGCCTTTAAGAGAAAAACTTAAAGATTGTGCTGAGCCATATAAGCCACCAGTAGTTGATTATCCAGAAGAAATATTGAAATTGTATAAATAATAAAAATGCCTTGCAGAAAAGCAGGGCATTTTTATTTAGTGGTAATTTTTTTCTTAGGCTTATCGGCAACCTGTTTTGTTTTGGTTGTATCCGCAAATTGATAAGGGTTGTTTTCTTTTGATTGCTTCGGGTCAACACTCATAGAACGACCGATACGAGCATCATAAATCCTTGCACCGTAATCTAAAGTAGTAGTTGTATCTTTTTTAGTGTCTTGTGCAAATGCAGTAACAGCAAGGAAAAGGAAAGCGGAAGTAAATATATTTTTCATTGTTGAAATTATTTATAAGCCTGTTTAGTTTTAAAATCCCGTATCAGTGCATCAATTACAGAATGTATTTTATCTTTTTCGGTTATGGGTAATTTTTGTATCTCCTTTACTCTTTTTACCGTCTCATTGTCCAAGGCTTCATCCTGTTCGCTATCACTAACCAAATAATCAAGCGAAACCCCCAAAGCTTAGGCAATACGCTTGGCGTATACTCGGTTGTAATACCTGTATTTATCCCTTAATTATATTAGCTACAGGCTTTCCTTTAAGCCCAGCATTAACCAGATAAGCTATAAATTTCGTGAAAGGTTCGATGTTTTGTTCAACGCTTGCCTTTTCAAGTGCAGCCATATAAGTTTTGCGCTCTTCCACTGGAATAACTGTCCAAGGATAACCTCCTGAAGCGAGCATTACATTTAGTAAAAAGCGGCCCATCCTACCGTTACCATCCATGTATGGATGAATGTAGACAAATATAAAATGCCCTAATACGGCTCTTACGGAAGCCTCCGGCTCATTCTCCAGAAGTTCAAAAAGTAATGGCATTGTATCACGAATAGCATCGACGTTAAGAGGAACATGTTTTGACTGACTTATATAAACTAAATTACTGCGGTATCCTGCCAAGTCAGATGGTTTTAGTATTCCAACTGTAACGCTCGGAGCAAATAGTTCCCTGTACCATTCTGAATGATCCATATCTGCTACTGTACCTGAATTTTTGCCCTTGAGTATTTTTCCTATGCTCTTTCTTACCTTTTGTGTAGCTTGCCAATAACCTCTTGCCGCCATTGCATCCCTCTGGGTTTTATCTTCTTTGTTCTTGGTTGAATCCCAAGCCCCACTTCGCACTCGCTCTATTAGTTCCGGGGTAACTTTGTATTTCTCAATGGATAGTGAGTGATAGGCATCGGTTAAATATATTTCTTCCACTAGCTTCATATATTTTTCATAGTTCCTTGGAATTCCGGGAGCTTTTGGAAAGTGTTTAATAACTACCGATCTCATTTCATGCCAAATTAATCGTATTCTGTTTACATACGGTGATTTTTCTCTTATCGAAAATGTAACCGTAGTTGTATTTTCAAACGGATCTATTTCACGTATATCATACCCTGCCGTTTGCATTGCTTTAACTATATCATTCGCAATTCTTTCTTGCCCAATATTTCGGAAGGCGCCAGCCAATCTCCCTGCAATTGTACTATGGCCCCCATCAAGGAGTAAGCCCAGTATTTCAGATGAGTCCCGAATCATAGAAAGTGCTGTTCGCGCATCTGTTGAATTCTTAATAAATATTGTGGGCGAGCAATGAATAAGTGAAGAAGGTAGTGTTAACATTCGTATTCCTTCTAATGTTTCAATTTCTGCCGCTTTGGGAAGTGGAGATTTCCTACTAAATAAAGAAGTAGAATAAGGAAGAGGAGTAGTATTGTTTGTGCCATTCGTGGATCGAATAATTAATTGAGATGGCACCGCCCAGTTACCGGAATGTATTAATAAGGATTGTTCAGCAGAGATACAATATGATTTTTTATACCGGACTGTCAGATATCGAGCACAAAAATGCCAAAAGGAAGCATACCAAGATGTGCTGTCACCCACTTGCTCATGCGATGGAACGGATAAATACCAGCCTTTGACTATTTCCTTCAGGAACCCACTTTTCAATAGTCTTACCCTGTACATCCGACTTAATTCTGATGATTTTATGGCCATCATTCCGGCATCTTGCAGAGTTTTAAGGACCTGCAATGATTCAGCTAATTTCTCACTTGGTGTTGGCATAATTGGATTTGCTTTTTGTAGTAATGTTAGCTTTCACTGCCGTGCTAAAATTAGTTTTACATGTCGTGGTAAAGTTAGTTTTGCTTGCCGTGCTAAAATTAGTTTATGCTGCAAATTTATAGTAAAAATCCGCTGTTTCAATACAAAATCATAAAAATAATAACTTGTAACCCTCTGTTAATTACTTCGTGATTACTCGGTGTGTATATAAGCTGATAAGAAAATTGAAGAATGTGGACAAGGATTAAAAAATCTTGGTGTGAAATAATAAAGATATGAAAAGGAAAACGACCAGATTACTAACAACTTTTTTTCTGTAGTCTGCATCCTAGTTGCTGTTGTTATTAATATAATACCAAGAGGAAATTTTATCGGTGCGCCGTTTATAACTTTGACAATTTATCTACCTTTAGGTTTGGTGCAATTGGTAATTTTGATTCAAATATGGATTTTAGAAGAAAGTGCGAAGCGTGCAATAAAATTTATTTTTTTTGCAAGTTTCATAATTACATTGATTTTTTTATACCTACTGTTTGATTATTTAAATGGTACATCTTAAATGGACATCCCAGCAAGGCAAATTCCTCCGGCAAGTTTCGGCGAATGTCAAATAACTTCGACGTGTTGTAAACAAAACTCTGATTTGAGATTTTGCATTATACTGCGACGTGGTAACGAAGCACCACTTTAGGTGGCAGGATTTTGAAGAGAAATACAGTGCCGCCGAGTTTCATATTTATGGTAGTTCAAGGTTAGGAATTTTGAATGAAGATCTACTAATATCACAAATAAATTTTGTAGCCGATTATTCGTTTATTACAGGAGAATATAGTAATATTGATAGTCTAATTGACAGCAATTGCATGGTGCATTATAATTACAAGAAATTGGTACGTGGATACAAGCATTACGAGCTTAGTAACCATTTAGGAAATGTGCTTGCAGTCATTTCGGATAAACGTATTACCTTGTGTGAAAGTAGTGTTGTGAGTGGGTATGAAGCGGATGTTATTAGTGCTTCGGATTACTATCCCTTTGGAATGCTGATGAAAGAAAGGATGTTTTCGAGTGAGCAATACAGGTTTGGTTTTAATGGCAAAGAGAAAACGGATGAGGTAAATGGGGATGGGGCGGTTTATGATTATGGATATAGAATTTATGATCTAAGGTTAGGAAAGTTTTTGAGTGTTGACCCGATTTCAAAGGATTATCCAATGTTATCTCCTTATCAATTTGCTTCACTTAACCCTATCAAATATATTGATCTTGACGGTTTGGAAGGAGCAGATATGAAATATGAATCTGTATATTCAGCACAGTTTATTGGTGGACAAGGGATGAGTCAAGCGGATAAACAGATATACAGTAATGCTATGGATTCATGGATTCTTCCGGCTGCTGCTGCTGTTGCGAGTGAACTTGTTGTCGGAGAAGCTGTCGGATGGGCAGTAATGAAAATCGTAGGAAAAGTTGCACCAAAAACAATTCCAGCAGTTGTTACAACGCCCATAACACAAACTGCTAAAACAGTTGTGAAGACGGAAACCAAAGCTGCGCAAACAGTTGTTAAAGCAGAGGAAACAGCAAACGCTGCTGAGAAAACTGCAAGTACGAGCAAATCAGTAAATAAATTGGAGCCAAGTAAAGAAGCAACAGGGTCTCATACATCTTTTAAAAGTGACCCTAAAACAGGAGAGGTGACTAATTATGCTGAATATACCCCTAACTCTAAGAATCCAACTGGTTTTGATGAAGTTAAACGAGTTGACTTAAAAGGTGAATCTCATTTTAATAAGACAACTGGGACGGATGTTCCAACTCCTCACGTTCACGGTAAAGACATACCCGGTGGCGTCCGCCCTGCTACCCCAAAGGAAATACCTTCCGCCCCTCCTGCTAATCCTTTTCAATCACCCAAATAATAAAAAGCGATATGGACATACTAGAATGGATTCAAAATTGGTATCAATCACATTGTGACGGTGATTGGGAGCATAGCGGAGGAATATTAATAGGAACTATCGATAATCCGGGATGGCGAGTAATTATTGATCTTAAAGATACCGAATTAGAAAATCTACATTTGGACTATGCCCTAAACGAAAAATCAGCCAACGACTGGTATGCTATTAAAATAGAGAACAATAAATTTGAAGGTCATTGCGACCCAACGAAACTAAAATTTCTATTAAACAAGTTTAAAGAGATAGTAGAGAAAAATGATTAGATATTATGATATATATAGAACGCCAAGTTAAACAGCTTGGCGTTTTTTATTTACCCTGCATGGGCTTCACGGATACTCATTTTGACATCACTACTTCAACTCTTAAACACCTCCAGCGTCATTCCTTTTTCTTTGAACCTATTTTTAGTAGAAACGGCAATCCCTTTTGAAACGTTGACGGCAATATCGCAGTCGTGGACAATCTCGTAGAAGCTATACATCGTTCTTTCTTTGGTTGATTGGGGGATTTCGAATTATAAAACTTAAAACATACTTTAATTCCGGAATAATAATTAATTTCGAGTACAATTCATACCCGAAAACGGCCTTTTGGGGTTTGAAATTACAAATAAATGAAACGCCGAACCCCATATCCAGTTAGCAATAGAATGCAATCAAATCTGCATTCCTTTGGTATGCTGATGAAAGAAAGGACGTTTTCGAGTGAGCATTATCGTTATGGATTTAATTCTCAAGAAAAAGTTGATGAGGTAAGTGGAGAAGGAAACAGCCTGAATTATAAATTCAGAATTTACGACCCGAGAATTTCTCGATTCTTTGCTGTTGACCCTCTTGCACACAAACTTCCTTCTTATTCGCCATACTCGGCAATGGCTAATAACCCGATAATGTTCTTTGACCCAGATGGAGCATTTCCATATACGTTTCATATAAGAGCCTTTGCACCTCCAGGAGCATTTAAGGGTACAGGATTTCACGATGATAATAGAGGCTTCTCTACAAGTATGATTGCTACGTCAAGGATAAAACAAAACTTTACAGTAGATCCAACAAAACAAACTTTCACTGGAGGAGCACCGACAAGCGACCCTACTATTTGGAATGGTGCGAGCTTAACTGCATCAGACAAGGGTGGTGCATCTGCATCATTCGGTAAAAATTCATTTGGAAGTGCAACGGCTGGTATATCAGCAAACTTTGAAGGCTCTAATCCTTTCTTCGCAGGTGCAGCACCTGACATCGAAGTAAGTTCAGCAATTTCTATTACGGAGAATTTAAAGACAAATCAAGTATTTGTTGCTTTAGATATATCAAGTAAACAATTCCCTGCAACAGAAGGGTTAATGCAAGATAATGCTGGAAATACATTATTGCTTGCAGGTGCTGCAGCTTACGGTAGTGCAGGAAATTTAGTGAATGCAGATAAGAAGAAAGCAGCTACAGTAGATTTGATTATTGGAATAAATAATAAAGGCGTATTCCAAAATGTAACAATGGGAGGTAAAACCTATACACTTGAAGAATTTAATAAACTTGGAACTGCTAAACCAGCAGGACCGCTTCCGAGAGAAGATAAAGACAAGGGAGGGAATTAATTATGAGTTACATTTTATGCGGATTATACAATCTCATTTATCAAATAGCAACTATTGCATTTTTGTTTTTTGCTAACACATATCTAAACAGTTTTTTAATTCCTGATAGCCTGAAATGGCGTGATGGAAAGCTAAGAGAAGATTTAGTAGGATTGGCAACAGCACAAACTATAATACTTTTGATTGAAGCTGCTTTATTAATGTTGGTTATTTTCTATATCAACAAGCGTTTTTTGTTTGGAGTTGCAAAAACAGACAATTCTAATAATATAGCCTTATGGACAGCAGGCGTTTATGGCTTTATTACGGTAGCGTTTATTGTATTTTTGATTTATACCGCTTTTAAATAAAAGAATATAGAGCATCAACAAAGAAGCCACTCAATGAGTGGCTTCTTTGTTTTATAGCATTGCTACATTTTTATTAAAGAAATCTTTGAACTTGCTTTTAGTATAAACTATAATCCTTTTTTCAACGTTAACGGCCATATCGCAGTCATGGACTATCTCGTAGGAGCCAAACATCTGTCTGACTTTGGTTGATTGGGAGATTTCGAATTATAAAACAAACTTTAATTCCGGAATAATAATTATTTTCGAGTGCAATTCATACCCAAAAATAACCTTTTTGGGTTTGAAATTACAAATAAATGAAACGCCGAAACCCATATCCAGTTGGCAATATGATGCAATCAAATCTGCATTCCTTTGGTATGCTGATAAAAGAAAGGACGTTTTCGAGTGCAAATTACAGGTACGGTTTTAATTCGCAGGAGAAAGTTGATGAGGTTGCGGGTGAAGGAAATACCAATACAGCAGAGTATTGGGAGTATGATACAAGGTTGGGTAGGAGGTGGAATTTGGACCCTAAGCCCAATCCATCAATTTCTGACTATGCAGCTTTTGCAAATAATCCAATTTTCTTTAATGACGTGATTGGCGATATTCCTTGGCAACAAGTGTTTAAGGGTAAAACAATCTCACACCATTCTGATTTTGCACAAAGGAGAGATTTTAAAGAAAATGGAGTCGTAGTGCATGACTTTCATAACGGTATTGATATGCCTGAAAAATCAGGCACAGTAATACGAACATTGGCAGCGGGGAAAGTGATTGAGGCAAGTTATGACAAGTGGAATGGAAACCATGTTAGAGTTGACCACGGCAATGGAATCAAGTTAGTTTATGACCACATGGTAGAACAGCCATTAGTTAAAGCAGGTGACCAGTTAAAAGATGGTGGTGATATTGGAAAAGTAGGTAGCACAGGTCTTTCAACGGGTAATCATCTTCACATTTCAATGACAATTAACGGACAGTATGCAGATATTGGTGATGTAAAGGATTTACAAAAATTCTTGACTGGAGATGAGACTGTAAAAATCAGTGTAATGACTGATAAAAAAACCGGCAAAATGGAAGATAGAATTTATCAGATAAATAAAGACACTGGTAAATTAATGCAATTGCCAAATACGTCAAATGAGAAGAACAGCCAGGATAAAAAAAGTGATATCAAAGCAGCGGATACCAAAAGAGAAAAAAATAACAGAGATGTTTATAATTAAGACTAAAAAGTGGAATTGTTATTTTTTATTGACTTTGCTGTTGATAATGAATAGTTTCAATCAATTAGCAAATAAAAATTGCAAGGGTGTAATTAAAGGAGTAATAGTTTATTCAGGCGAGGGAGTTCCTTCTGACTTAATTATAGTAGCGACAGATACTTTGACAAAGAAAGAGTATTCTACAAAAGAGCATGAAACGAGTAAAGCTAATAATGATTTTCATTTTACTTTAATAGTGCCTAAAGGGGTTTATTATGTTTATGCTGAAACTAATGATTTTGTTGACACCTTACATCATACTATAAAACAAAGAGGATATTATACTGATTATACCAGGCTTGGAAAATACAAATCTGAAGGTGATGCATCGCATGAACCAATATCCATTAACGTCAGTTGTGGTGATACAATAAAAAATATTACTACAGGGGATTTTTGGAAATAAACAAAAGCCCTCACGGGACTAATGTTTTATCCTATCTGTTGAACCAAATCTTTGAACTTCTTTTTTGAAAGGGCTCAATCAATCACTTGTAAGATCATGTTTTTTTCCTGTTCGGGCCGTTAATCAATCAACCGCACTTTATCAATCAGGGTTTTGTCTTTGATGGTTACTTCCTGAACGGGAGCGGCACTATCATTAACTAAAGCATCCAAAGGCAAATCCAACACTTTAGCAATCTTTATAAGGGTTTTTAAAGCGGGCTTTACTTTACCTGTTTCCACACGGCCATGTCGCATTCGTGGACTATCTCGCACGAAGGAGCCACGCATCTTTTTATCTTTGGTTGATTGGGGGATTTCGAATTATAAAACTTAAAACATACTTTAATTCCGGAATAATAATTATTTTCGAGTGCAATTCATACCCAAAAATAACCTTTTGGGGTTTGAAATTACAAA
>CAINVS010000081.1 GCA_903854205.1 uncultured Bacteroidota bacterium
GAGGTCTTGCCCAGACGCTGGGTGAGTTCGCGGATCGCCTGGAAGGTCTCGTCGTCGGTGGCGATGCCCCGGATCAACTCTACCAGCTGCATTACCGGCACGGGATTCATGAAATGCATGCCCATGAACCGCTTGTGAGTAAAATTCGTCATAAGTATGAGGCTGCTCCGACTGCTGCTCTTGGATTCGATACATGGAGTGCTACGGCGGCCCCTATCGATGGGCCTATGGTATTTACTTATATCGTTTTAAGAAAAGTAGATTCACAACTAATTTGTTCCCTACTAATTGTTCTTACTTCGTCAAAAAGATTTACTCTGCTGCTAGAGCGATGAAGGCATCTGGAATACAGAATAAAAAAGGTCCAGGTGTTTTTATACCGCTTAATGAAGGTATAAGCAAGGGCTACCAGAAGAAAGCACTAGCGAAGCTCAGTGCTGTGTACCCGTGTGCTGCAGACAAAGTGGTTCAGGTCCATGTCTCTCCTCTGAGTATAGGTGGTCATTCGATGTCTTCGGATGTACACAGGTATACTCCTCACGATTCTCATCGAGATATATGCGCGATAAGTGATATTCAGGTATGTTATCTTGTTTGAATTGTCTGAAATCTTTATTGTCAGTATTCATTTGTTTTATTTTGGTAAAAAGGGTTTGTACCTATGCGGAGGAGATCTTGCAACACCTGGATTAGCTGGTGAGTTTCAAGGAGGATGGCTTTCTGCAAACGCAGTATTAGGATATACTTCAGACGAACTGAAAAGTTTATCAAAAAATTTAGCATCGGACTTAAAAAATGTCCCACAGTAATAAAGAGCAAACTGTTTAGATTGGAATTGTGTATGCAGATATTGGTGACCAGAGCTTTAGCGCTATCGCACTTCGCTTCATATTCTCTAGTAATTTGAAGTATTTAATACTACTTCGAAGTACTAAGTAATAGTAATACTATAGTAGTACTTCCTCTACTTACTTTTAATAGAACTTTTAGACCAAAGTAACACCCACCCCGTGAAATTAATATATTTATTTTCAAACAAATTTTGACCGCACTAAAAATAAAAGTAAAAGTGACGGAGGCGTTATTGTTATAGTGACTAGTTTATGTACTTCGAAGTAGTAACTACTTCAAGATGGAGCTTACACTTCAGCCAACAATAACAGCGATAATATGTTGGGCACATCACTTATTCAGGGAAGCAATTTGGTAGTAGAATACTATGAACCTGCTGCAGTTGTCGGTTTAGGAGAATTAAATATTGGAACTGTTATTCACGGATACAAATCTCTTAGTCTTTATGCAAGCGGATTGCTGAAGGGATTAAACGATTCCGGTAACTGTAATTTTGATGTTAAATGTCCGTTGGGAAATGGCTGGGAAAATCAAATCAATTCTGTCGCCATCATCATAGTAGGAGGTTCGGGTGCATGTACCGGTTCTTTGGTTAATAATACCGCTAACGATGGAAAACCTTATTTTTTGACTGCAAATCATTGTGGTTCAAACGGTTTTGGCAACTGGGTTTTTCGATTCAATTGGGATAGTCCCAATGCTCTTTGTGCACAAAATGGCAGCAGCACCGATCCCGGGGCACCTTTCAATCAGGTTAATGGTGCCGTAAGGCGTGCCAACAGTGCCGGTTCGGATTTTAGTCTTTTGGAATTGAATGCCATCCCAACCGGTGATATTTATTATTCCGGATGGAATCGTAGTAATACTCCTGCAACTCAAGCTACTGCTATACATCACCCAAGCGCTGATGTAAAAAAAATCAGTCGGGAAAATAATGCCCTTACTTCATCGACTTGGAGCGGTGCTCAGATTTGGGAGGTTGGTAATTGGGATTTCGGTACTACAGAAGGGGGGTCATCCGGATCTCCCCTGTTTGATCAAAATCAGCGTGTTATTGGTCAACTTTACGGTGGAGGTGCTGCTTGCAGCGGATTAACAAATAACGGACAGCCTGATTATTATGGTCGTTTCGATATTTCATGGGTAGGTGGTGGTACCAACTCTACCCGTTTAAGCAATTGGCTTGACCCTTCCGGACTTGCAGTTACAACTTTGGATGGTTATAACCCAAATGCTACCGGACTTGCCATAGATGCAGGCCTTTCAGAAGTCTTGAACCTTTCAGGTAATTACTGTAATCAAAACAGCTTTGCTCCTGAACTTGCTATGAGAAATTTTGGTGCATCCGCTATGTCTTCTGCTGTTATTACCTATAATATAGATGGTGGTGCTAACAGTATTTATAACTGGAGCGGATCTCTAGCTTCAGGTCTAACTACAACTGTTACTCTACCTTCTATAAGTATTTCAGTCTCTGGAGCTCATGTTTTTAATGCCACAGTGACTGCTCCTAACGGACAGGTTGACTCCAATTTGATAAATAATACTGCCAATTCTTCTTTTTATGTAACATTGGGCGGTCAAAGTGCTGATTTAATGCTGCTTACCGACTGCTATGCAGATGAAACAAGTTGGGAAATTAGAAATGGATCAACTGTTTTATATAGTGGAGGGCCTTATCAGACCAACAGTGTCCAAACAATCAATTCGAATTTCTGTTTGTCAGACGGTTGTTATTCTTTTGTAATTTTTGACAGTTATGGCGACGGCTTGGACGGAAGTTTTTGCCAAGGTCAGCTCGATGGTTATTATTACATTTTTGGTCCGCAGGGTGATACAATTGTGACCTTTTCAAATCCAAATTTTGGTGATTCTATCGTTCATAACTTCTGTATTTCCACGCCATCTGCTTACGATAATTCGATTTCTAAATTGAATGATGTTAAGGTTTTCCCAAATCCAAACAAGGGGCAATTTACAGTTACACTTTCTATGACTCAGGCAATGGATGCTGAATTAGAAGTTTTCAATGCTATGGGGCAGCTCTTGGAAACTTCTCAATATAACGGCTCTTCAATATATAACTGCAATATTAATCTTAGCGATCAGGCTGCAGGTTTTTACTTTGTAAAAGCCAGAATAGGCAATGAGGTCTTCACCCGAAAAGTACTGAAGGAATAGGTATTTGTATTAAATTATTTTTTGAAAAAGGCTGCATTCTTTTTAAGGATTGCAGCTTTTTCTTACTAAACAGCTTTTTTCATAGCTTAAGCCATAAAAACCCCAGACCTTCATTGGAAATTCTATTCGCTGCGCGGAGCCTCCGGGTTCGCTTCGCGGAGCCTCTGGGTTCGCTTCGCGGAGCCATCAGTACGAGAATTAAACAAGGGCTGCCCATGTATTTGGACAGCCCTTTAAATATAAATAATTTTAACCCGGAATCTGGCAATGACTATTTTATAGAATTGAATTTCTAGCTTAAAAAAACACAAAAAATTATGAGCATTAAGCACCTCAGAACAGCGGAGGCACCAGCATATTGAAGTGGCCTTTTAGGGAAAAGCATCAAACCTATTGATCTTTTATTTTATTACACCCAATTCTTTGCCGACTTTAGTGAAAGCCATAATAGCCTTTTCCAAATGCTCTTGTTCATGACCGGCAGAAATTTGTACGCGAATGCGGGCCTTACCTTTAGCAACTACAGGGTAGAAAAATCCTACAACATAAATACCTTCTTCTAGCATTCGTGCGGCCATTTTCTGTGCCAATACAGCATCATAAAGCATGATTGGTACAATAGGATGTTCACCAGGTATGATGTCAAAGCCTGCTTTAGTGATTTCACTGCGGAAATATTTGGTGTTGCGTTCCAATTTATCGCGCAAGTACGTAGATTCAGTCAATAATTCCAATACTTTCAAAGAAGCACCTACAATGGAAGGAGCCACTGTATTGGAAAAGAGATAGGGGCGAGAACGCTGACGCAGCAGATCAACAATTTCCTGACGTGCAGAAGTGAAGCCACCCGAAGCGCCACCCAAGGCCTTGCCCAAAGTGCCTGTAATTATATCTATGCGTCCCAACACTTCATGGTATTCATGTGTGCCGCGACCGGTTTTGCCCAGAAATCCGGAAGAGTGGCATTCGTCTATCATAACCATAGCGCCATATTTGTCAGCCAGATCACAAATTTTATCCAATTGGGCAATTGTACCGTCCATAGAAAAAGAACCATCGGTGACAATCAACTTACGAGGACAGCCTTCAGCTGCTTTCAGTTGATCTTCAAGTGACTCCATCGTGTTATGGGTATAGCGGAATCGTTTTGCTTTGCAAAGTCTGATACCATCTATGATGGAGGCATGATTTAATTCATCGGAGATGATGGCATCGGCCTCACCCAATAACGGTTCAAAAACTCCTCCATTGGCATCGAAAGCTGCTGCATAAAGAATAGTGTCTTCAGTGCCCAAAAAATCGGCAATTTTATGCTCCAATTCTCGGTGTATATCCTGTGTGCCACAGATAAAACGAACGGAAGATAAGCCATAACCATGTGTATCAATGGCTTCTTTGGCTGCTTTTATTACTTCGGGATGAGAAGAAAGTCCCAGATAATTATTGGCACAGAAATTTAGTACACGACCAGCCTCATCGGTGGTAATTTCGGCCCCCTGCGGTGATGTAATGATCCGTTCTTTTTTCCAAAGGCCGGCTTCTTTGATTTCGTCCAGCTCTTTTTGGTAACTGTTTTTGATATTGTCGAACATTATATTAATTTAATTAATTGAAAATTTGAAAATTTGAGGAACCGAACGAAGTGAGCTCCGCGCAGCTATTTGAAAATTCACCATTAACCCAATTTCGAAAAAAAGGGATTTTTCTTTGTTTAACTAAAAATAGATCAGTCAGAAAAAATTAGCCGTAAACTTTAGATCAGGCTCATAAATTTCAACATTGACTACCGTACCGAATTACGAAGTAATTACTTTGTGTCCTTTGTCCTACACTATCGAGCGCTATAAAAACTTAGTCTCATCATAAGCCTTAGTTTTCTGGAGCTTGCGCAGATTTGTGATCATATCAATTGTCATAGAAGACAGATCGTACTCATGTTTCCAGCCCCAATCGCTGCGGGCCACTGAGTCGTCTATGGTTTCGATCCATGACTCAGCAATTTGCTGACGGAAATCGGGCTTATAGTTGACTGTAAAATCAGGAATATGTTTTTTAATTTCAGCAGCAATTTCCTCAGGAGCAAAGCTCATAGCATGAAGGTTGTAGGCATAGTGCTGAGAAAGTTTTTCGACAGGAGCCTCCATCAGTTCAAGTGTTGCGCGTACTGCATCGGGCATATACATCATAGGCAATTGAGTGCCTTCTTTGAGAAAGCATTCAAAAGCTTCACCTGCTATTGCTTTATGAAAAATATCAACAGCATAATCTGTTGTACCGCCACCCGGCAATGACTGATAGCTTATTATGCCAGGATAACGTATGCCGCGTACGTCAACGCCATATTTAGCAAAGTAGTAATTGCCTAGATCCTCGCCGGCTTTTTTGGTAATGCCGTACATTGTTTCTGGTTCCAAAATGGTTGACTGGGGTGTGTTCTTTTTAGGTGTATGGCCTCCGAAAACTGCAATCGAGCTGGGGTGGAATATTTTTTTGATGTTGTGTTGGCGGGCAATTTCCAAAACATTCATGAGCCCTTCCATATTTACTTTCCATGCAAGCTGCGGATTTTTTTCTCCGGTAGCAGAGAGCAGTGCTGCAAGATGATAAATTTGAGTAACTTTATATTTCTGAACAATTTCTTTCAATCTTTTTGCGTCAACTACATCCAGTTTTTCAAAATAACCGATGACACTTCCTCGTGGTTGATTGATATCGGAACAGATAACATTGGCTACGCCATAAACTGCTCGGAGTGCTTCACTTAGCACTGTACCGATTTGTCCGCCGGCACCAATGACCAAAACAACATCTTTACTCATAATTTCTTTAAGTTATGTAATTGGTTTAACAGCTTTGGATATAATTAAAGTATGTTTTATATTAGACTTTCTTCTTTAGCGTGAAAATATTGCCTTTTTTTTAAAAATCTGCAGTTTTGCTAAGATATTTTAAGCTAATTTTGAACTTTGGTTAATTGCGTAGTTATTCATTATTTCAAGTCAATACAATGTTTTTATACAAATCTTTCATTCCATTTTTATTATGTATGCAGTTTGCCTTTTTTAGGCTTTCGGCCTGCAGCTATGCTTATCAAAATTCCCTCTTTCCGCTAGGAATAAGTGGAGATAATATAATTTTTTTGGAAGTAGAATTGGAACGCTACGTCAATACTTCTATAGGAGGGGAAATGTTGATTTTACAGGATCCGCTATCCAAAAATATTATAGAAACCCGATGGAAAGGAAATCTCAGAATCAAGAAAAGTAACGATGCCAGAACTTTTTTACTGATAGAAGAATTGGCGTATATTGATATATCTGATAAAGACTACAATCTTGCATTATTACCATATTTTGAAAAGGCAATGGAAAAAGCTCGAAATGAACTATTTTTTGAAGAAGCATTCCTTTTAAAAACTGCAGGTTGCGGCTATGAAAGAAGCTGTACTATGTTTCAACTCGAGCCTGATACTTTGGAACTTGCATTATATAGCAGTTTGGAACCAAATTCAAAACAAAAAACAAAAATAGAATTTCCTAAAATTCTATTACAGAAATATGAGAATGTTACACAACTTAATTTTTCGGAAATAGAAACGGTGGAGGCTGAATCCAGAATGGAATTTTACAAGATTTGGAAACCCTGTTCAGCCAGATATTATAGAATCGGAGATCGCGACATGGTTATTTATTGTATTGGATGGGGTCAAAAAAGAGGTTATAACGGCATAAAAGAAGATCAATGGAAACCTAATCTGCTGCCGGTTGAGCAATTTGTGGAGGGTAATGATGTTATGGTACACGGTCAGCGTTTTGATAGTTGCCAAATTTTCTGATTTTGTTAAACACTAAAATAGGTTGTTAAGATAATTTTGAAAATGTAAAAATGAAGCAGCTATTGAATGAAATTTGCGCTGATGTAAAAAAAAGATTTGACGAAACAGATACATCAAATCTTGTTTATCATAACTTTTCTCACACACTTGAAGTCACTGAGAAAACTGTTAAAGCGGCCCATGTCTTAGGTTTGGACTTATGGACTATTTATTGGTTGGAAATTTCAGCATGGTTTCATGATGTAGGATATCTATATACTTATCATGGACATGAAGACAAAGGTATTGAAATTGCTAATGATTTTTTGATCAAAGCAGATGCTGATCCAAGGGGTATTAAATTCCTAAATAGTTGTATATCATCTACAAAAATGTCTGAAAAACCAAAAAATAAAGCCGAAGCCTTATTGAAAGATATAGATCTCGCTTATGGTGTCAGCGGAAATTTTTTGGAAAGAGGTCAATTACTGCGCAAGGAATGGGAGTTATGTCTTGGCAAATTTTATTCCGATAAGGATTGGGAATTGCTTCAGTTTGATTTTTTGTCCAATTTGAAATTTGACAGTGAATATGGACAGTTAAATTTTGCAGCGTTAGTCCGAAAAAATCTAATTTATCAAACAGAATTAATAAAAGGACTTTAGAAACCAAAGGCTTAAAGATTTGTTAACAATATGTTATTGACTTTTTAAGTTCTTAGTCCTATTTTGTGTAAAAACCACAATAGATAATCATATGAAACAGCAAAATAGACGCAGCTTTTTACAGTTTTTAGGACATAGCAGTATCCTTGCAGCCGGAAGTAGCACAATATTGCCTTTACTGTCAGCTTGTAACGATCCCAAGAAAATTGTAAATGATAAGAAAAATGAAAAACCAATTTTCCCAATAGCTGGAATTCAGGCTCAAAGCAGCGATAAATTGGTGCTTTCTGAAGGGCTTTCTTATCAGATATTAATAAAATGGGGTGATCCTATCTCTGAAAAAGATAAATTTGGTTTTAATAACGATTACCTTGCCTATCTGCCCTTGGATAAAACGAAACCTCACGAAGGATTACTTTGGGTAAATCATGAATATCCGGATCCGCTCTTCATTTCCAATTTTCCGCGCAAAACGGATGCAAAAACCAAGACCAAAGATCAGGTTGACAAGGAAATGTATGATGTTGGCGGAAGTATTTTGCATATTAAAAAAAATGATAAAGGTGTTTGGGAAGTCGTTAAGGATGATAAATACAATCGTCGTCTGAATGGTTTTACCATGATACCTTTTGACTGGAATGAGCCTGTTGCCGGTAAAAAAGAAGCTATGGGTACACTTGGAAATTGCGCCGGAGGTGTAACCCCATGGGGAACCATTCTTACCTGTGAAGAAAACTATCAGGATTGTTACGGTGAAACTGACCATAAAAATCCGGCCAAGCCCAAGCATAAAGATTCAGAATACGGCTGGGAACATCATTATAAGGAAAACCTGACGGAGCATTACGGCTGGGTCGTGGAAGTAAATATTAAAACAGGTGAAGCCAAAAAATTGGTCAGCCTTGGTCGCTGTGCCCACGAATGTGCGCAGGTTTGGCGTTGCGAAGACGGCCGTTTGGTAGTTTACACCGGCGATGATAAAAATGATGAGCATATCTACAAATTTATCAGTGCAGTTCCCGATAGTTTAACAGAGGGAACATTGTATGTTGCCAATACCGAAAAAGGAGAGTGGCTGTCATTGAATTATGAGGAGCAACCTTTGTTGAAACAGCATTTCAAAAGTCAGACAGAGGTACTTATACGTGTACGTGAAGCTGCAAAATTACTGGGAGCAACTCCCTTAAATCGTCCTGAAGATATCGAGTTTGACCCTTTTACCGGAAATGTACTGGTGACACTTACCAATAATCTGCCAAAAGGCGATTTTGTGGGTCAGATTATGAAAATTGAAGAAGACAGTGCCGATAAAACCGGACTCAAATTCAAAGCAGATACTTTTCTGGCAGGTGGTCCTGAACTGGGTTTTGCCTGCCCTGATAACATGGTATTTGACCCTAAAGGAAATCTATGGTTTACTTCAGATATGTCAGGCTCTCTGATGAACAGGGAAGAAAGATATAAGCCCTTTGGCAATAATGGACTTTTTGTTTACAATGCAGCTGAGGATAAGGTCATTCAGGTTGCATCAGCCCCGATGGATGCAGAGTTTACCGGGCCTTATTTCAGTCCTGACGGGACTTCTTTGTTTCTCAGCGTACAACATCCCGGCGAAACGAGCAAGTCGCTTATGAAGGAAGAAATCAGCAGTCACTGGCCCGACGGCGGAGAAAATATTCCAAGAGCTGCTGTGGTGGTGATCTCAGGTAAAGCATTGGACGAACTGATGAAATTTGATTTAAAAAAATAGAATTTGCTTTGAATACAATAGAAAACCCCCCGATGACAGCAGCTGTTATCGGGGGTTATTTTGTGTGCCGTGCATGTCAATTAACTAGGTGGTGCAAGTGCACTGTGGGGGTATGTAATCGCCAACCACTAGCCAAAAGCAAGGGTGTCCATTGCGAGGTGGAATCTGAAGGAAGCTGGCGGCAAAACTCTGCCCCGAGGAACACGAATCATATCAGGC
>CAINVS010000082.1 GCA_903854205.1 uncultured Bacteroidota bacterium
AATGCAATTCACTATTTGTGTAACACCATTATATAGCGTCTCTCTACAATTCTTTCAATTAAAAAGATGTTTTTTTAGATTCCTTTTGTTTTGTCTGTGTTTATTCACCTATAATATAGGTACAAAAACGTTTTTTTGACAAACACATCTAAAAGCTTATTATTCAATCATTTATAGTTGTATTTTTTAAACATTTTAAACCAAAAGAAAGATGAAAAACTTTATCAAAGGCTCAATGGTAGCCGCTGCGATGCTGATGGGGACTTCTGCATTTGCACAAATCCAGGATGAGAAAAACGTAACTATTACAATGGAACTCATTCCAATTCTTCAGTTGAACATGAACACACCTGACCAGGTTAACTTCGTGTTTGACGAAATCTCTGAGTACATCGGGGGTATCACTAAGTACGGTGCGACTATCCTTACAGCTTCTTCAAGCGTATCATGGGATCTTTTTGCTTCTGGTACTTCTGGTGCTCATGCTGCTCTTGCTACTAACAGAATTTGGGATGCACAGGCTGCTTATGGTACTGCTCCAATTACGAATGCTGCGGGTGGTGCTTGGAATCAACTTCCACTCACTGCATTGGAATTACACCAATTCCCAGCTGACATCAACAATGGTGTAGCTAACACCGGTGGTGACTATGCTGCTCAGTTTACAGCTGTACCTAATCCACAGGCTGTGACTCTTGGTGCTAATAACATCTATGTATCAGCTGGTTCTGCTTATGTAGCTCCTCCTGCAACTGCAGCACTTAACAACCGTTACGTTGCTGGTGGTTCAGGTCTTACTTCATTTGTTGCAGGTGGTTCTTACTTGACACAAACAGCTGTAGCTGCAACTGGTTCAAATGATGCTTACTATTTTGTAATTGACTACAGAATTCTTCCAGGTCTTCCTACTAACTTCCCATTTGCTAGCACTGGAACTGCTGCAGAAGCTCTTGCAGGTGCAGGTTCTTATGCAAAACCAGGTGTTTACACTATGAACGTTAAGTATTTGATGATTGAGAATCAATAATCAATACTTGTGATATTAAGCGGGGGTCAGGGATTGGCCTCCGCTTTTTTTAGTCCTATATAATCTGAAGTATATGAAACGCGGCCTAATAAACAGCTTAAGTTTATTTTTGTTACTCCTGACTGCAGAATGTCTTTGCGCTCAGGCTATCTGCGATTCACCAACATCTTCCAACTGCGATGGCTTTCCTTTTTCCGAGCTGCTGCTTCAAAACCAGCAAAATGCACAACTTGTCGAATTCGGTTTCGATAATTTCTCAGAATACAATTCAGGTATCACCTATTACGGCAGTACATTGCTGCGTCTCAAAATTGCAGATTCTACAGATGCCAGCCCCTGCCACTGGAAACTGAAAATGCATATTACAAATGGCGGAACCCCGATTCCTATTCAGGAATGGGAAACTTTATCAAGTTATGGCTCAAGCGGTGCCAAGCCATTGCTCGATTTGATAGAGGTAAGAGTAAGCAATTCCTGCCTAAGTTCACCAATTAATGGATCTTGGCAGAGATTTGCAAGTGTTGACAATGCCGATATAGTCATTATTGATAATGCCATACCACAATCGGCAGGATCCCTATTTGGCTGTTCGGGCGGTCAGACCAACGGGGAAGGGAATTACCTGAACAATCCCGGAGAATATACCTTTAGCATTGACTATCGCATTGTACCCGGGTTTAGTCGTATTCCGGGTAAATATGAATTGTCCATTAAGTTTTGCTTAACCGAATAAACTTATGCGTCAGAGAACTGTAATCCGTCCCTTTTATATAATCTTGTCCTTGATTATCTTCATAGGCAGGCTTAACGCGCAATTGCCTAAAGGACAGGAATACAGCCCGCTCAGCTGCGGGTTTCAACAATCTGAAATCTTTACAGAAGACGCTTCTGCTATCACAAATGTACTCTATGTAAAAAACGTGAACGGCATCACCAGAGAATTTTACCTGGAAATCACCAGTCCCCTAGGCTGGAAAACATTAAATTCCTCCGATCGTATTTATAAACTCGAGCCAAACGATTCCCTTTTTATACCTATTCGAATAATACCAAACAAGGCTCTGATGAAGGGCTCCACTAAATATAATATCAATGTATTTGTAGTTGGTACTGATGGCAGGGCTCATGCTATGTGTTCTTTTTTTGCCGGAAGACCCAAAAGAACTGCTTGGGAAATGGCCATACTGCCCCGTTCCAGAATTTATTTCCTCAATGATAAGTACACTGTTCCTCTAAGCATGTACATAGCTAATAAAGGGGAGGAACCGCAGGATTTGAACCTTTCATGGAATATTTTGGGCAGAGGTCTGTATTTAAGAACAGATTCCTTGTCCAATAATAATTATATGGACCTGAAAATAGAAAATGATAAAGATACTGTAATCAACTTTACGGCAGATATCACTAAGCCTGATCTGAATTTTTCAAGTATTGACATTGAAAATTACAATCCTTATACTGATTATAATGGATATAAATATAGTATTTATTTTAAAGCGATAGAACCCTATTACCGTAAAGGAAAGGGTGAAAAAGATGCCACACCCCTAGGATTTCAGGAAGGCAAAAACAATAATTACAGACCATCATCGGGTGGCAATATAAAAACAGCAAATGCCGACCTTATAAAATTAAACTCTTCCGTCGATTTTGTTAAACTGTCAAACACAGCTATGCTGAATAGTAATGTGTCCGGTATAATTCCCGTTATCTGGAACAGTATGCTAACAAATTTATTGGGCATGCAGCCTATGTGGGGAAATAGTTTTACAACCCGTTTCTCTCCCCGCAAAAAAGTGACAATGATAGGTAATCTTCAACATTTTTTCACTTATTATTCACCCGGAAAGAACACCTACCAGAATTTACAGGGCAACCTTGCTTACTTTAGTCCTAAATTGGATTTACTCTTTGGTCAGGGTGCAAATCTCCGAGATCAGCTCATCATGTCTGTAGGCACCATAAACGGTAACGGCAATGGCTTAGCAGTTACTTATCGTCCTATAAAACTAATTAGTATAAGTTCATTTTACAACCAGTCTCCTACCCTGTTTAGTTTCAATCCTACAAAAAATGCCTTCGGATCTTCAGTAAATTTCAGCTCAGCTAAAAATAATATTTCTGCATCTTTGGGCTATATGCAGAGCAATTCATTCAGTACAGCTATAATTCAACGCAGCATAGCAACAGGCCTTCGTTGGAAAATAAACCCCTCTCATCAGCTACAGGGCAGTATTGGCTATGAACTGCGTCAGGATTCTACCGGAACTGCCGCACAACTAAACAGACAGGCAATCAACTGGATGGCTAATTATGGCGGTTCATTTTTTAATAAGAGACTTTTTGAAAATATTTCCGGTCTGTCAAGAACTTTTTTCAACTCATATTCTGCTTTAACTAATTCTCTTTTCATTCAAAACAGAACGATGTGGCGTGCAGATGATTGGCAACTTCAATTGTCTACCGGTCTCATGAGAAACAGGACTATTTCACCTAACAGCAGTTACGGAATGCTGCAAATTCCTTCAAATATTTCATTCAATTTTAAAAATAATTTAAAAGTAAATCTATTCCCTAATATTTATCATAACTATATTAGCGACAGCCTTTCCAGAATGCATCAGATAGGCATATCACTGAACAATAGTTATTTTAACCTTAATAAAAATATCAGAACAGCTATCAATATGATGGGTGGCTATAATTTTTATCAGGACAGCATTAAATACAACCCTATATTTAATGCCAATGTATTTCTTATGGCCGGTTACAAGACTTTCACTACCAATATCAGATATACTTATGGGCCTATGGATTTTGTAGGTGTAAGGGGAATCCTCACAAACTCAAGCAGATATCCTCAGTTTATTTTTATAAATATGAGTAAACAGCATATTTTTAGAAAAATAAGAAGTTTTGTATTTAATTTTTCATTTAACTACTCCTGGAATAATGTCACTTTTGCACACAATGCAGCTATTTCTCCGGTAGTATATTTTTTCAGCAGGAACGGCTGGCGATTCAACGCTTCCTTCTTCTACAATCTGAATGCCCGTAATCCTGAATTGGCACAATCGTTTTATACCTATCAGGGAACCGGAATACCATTGCCGGAACCGGAACCCGGTGTAAAATATGCTTCCAATTTTAATATGCAGTTCGGTTTACGCAAAGAGTTTGGAATTTTGCTGCCTAAAAAGATGCGTAAAAACTTTTACATCAACCCTACTTTCATTGCCTTTTTAGATTTTAATGGCAATAAAATAAAGGACCCGGATGAGATTCCATTGGAAAATATGGTAATACAGCTGAACGGTCATGAGGCTATCACGAACAAAGAAGGTAAATGTCAGTTTTTAAATGTGGAGCAAAAGCGTTACTTTTTCAATGTAATTCCGCTTGTTGATCTTGGGGGTTGGTTTACAATCAAAACAGACTCGATTGACATTACACCAAATAATGTATATTATTTGCCTTTTACCAAAGGTGTTAAAATTACAGGTACAGTATTGCTCGATCGTGAAAAATTCAGTGAAGATATTATTGCTGATCTTGATCTTTCAAAAATAAGAATCTTTACTACTGACACAAGTGCGAATACCTACTCAACACTCACAGACCGTCAAGGCAATTTTAGCTTTTACGTACCTTATGGCTTTTATGCACTTTCTATGGATGAAGAAGTGCTCAGTGATCGATTTTTCATTGCACAGAACAATATACCTATCGAGTTGGAAGAGGGATTAGAAAATTTTTATCAGGCATTCTTTATTATTGAAAAACGAAGGAAAGTCAAAAAGAAAAAATTCAATGCCAAAGGTGAACTTATTTTTGTTGAAGAAGTAGAAAACGATGACAGCAGAGCTAAAAAAGGTAAAGCAAAAAACAAAAATGAAGAATTAGGTATTTTCAAAGAGGAAAGAAGAGATCCTTTGAAAAAAGACAGTACAGAAATTTGGAAAATGAATTATGAAGAACTTGATAAAAGGATTCAAAAGTTGGATTCTATTATTTCAGATATTAAATCCCGTTCCTTATTGACAGATAATGGCGCTAAAAATACTCAATTTAATCAGCTTGTCCTGATCGATGCATTGAAAAAACTGAAAGAAGAAGAGGAAAGAAATGTCGCCTATTATATAGTGCAGGTAGCTCAGTACGCTAAGGGTCAGCAGGCTCCAAGCGATATAAGAGATAAAATGAATACTGGCAGTATTAATACCGAAATAGCAGGCAATGGCAATACGATTTATTATTACGGAGGAAAATTTACTGAAGTTTCTAAAGCCAATGAAGCTTTAATTGATGCCGCTAATAAAAAAGTTGGTACACCGGTGATTATGGTGCTCTATCAGAATAAAGTACTCACTTTGAATGAATTCAAAATCATTCAAAAATAATACTATGAAAAAAGCTAACATCCGTCCAACTTTTGTTATCGTTTTCACATTGCTGTCTGTTTTGCTTAGCTGTAAAACTGATAATCTAAGCGAATGCCCGAATTTGCCAAGTTTTCAGGCTCAGGTTCTACCTATTATACTTAATAATTGTGCAACATCATCCTGTCATAGTTTCGGTGGTTTTGCTCCATTTCTGTTGACTACTCATCAAGAAATTGATTCAGCTGTTATAAATAGAAATTTTCTGATGGCAATAAAACATCAGACACCCTACCCTATGCCAAGGATTAATCCTTTTTTGCCAGATGCAACTAAGCTGTCCGATTCTCTGATACAAATTATTGAATGTTGGATAAATCAGGGAAGACCGAATAATTAAAACTTAATTTAGGATAATATTTAATCCTTTATGCTGTCTTTGAAATTAAATTTTCAAAGACAGTTTTTTATTTTTTATCTGAACTATTATTAAACCCAGAATTTAGCGGTGACTATGTCATAGTCCCTATTTTGTCTGACACATCCTCTCGTCACTAGTGACGAGACTCTTCAAAAGAAGGGGCTTTTTTCGGCTTTGCCGAAGACTTCGTAGAAGTCTGAAAAGCGCCTCTTTTCAGATGAGCTTTGCTTGTTGCAAAGAGAGGGGTTTGGGGTGAGTCAATTCGCCTTGCGAGTCAATTCATACACTATTTTTCCCAATAAAATTTCTATTTCTTTCACATCTTCATTTTTGTATCTCAGTTAGTGAAGCCACTTCCGTCTAACACATCCCCTCTCGTCACTAGTGACGAGACTCTTCAAAAAGAAGGGCTTTATTCGGTTTTGCCGAAACTGGAGTTTATATCTTTGAGTGGACGCTAAGTTAAGTCAAAAAAACTATCTTGCACAAAAGTTAATAAAACAACAATGGAAAGAAGAAAATTTGACAGGGAATTCAAGCTAAAAGCAGTAGAACTAAGCTACCAGCGTGGAA
>CAINVS010000083.1 GCA_903854205.1 uncultured Bacteroidota bacterium
AAAAAATAAAAACTTATTTTTTGTATTGACAGCAACTTTTCCAAGAACTTCTTCGGTTTTCTCGATGCCAGTTTGCAGCAAATTGCAATCTTAAACACTGACAGGATTTGCATATACCTATGTAACCAGGTTTACTACTTTTCAGAGTGTTCTTAATAGTATAAATTACAGCATGAAAATTTAAAAAAGACTATAAAATCTGAAAGTAAGTCATCTCAATTTAAAAAGGGTTATTATAAATTTTGTACTTAGCGCATGCGTGAATTTATCCCAATTTTTAATACATATAAAACCTTGCATTACCAGATATTGAGCTAAAACTATCATTCTTTAAAAAAACACACTTAAAAATTACCTTTTTTTTGCAAAGCATTTGTATTTTGGAGCATCTTTAATCTAATTTTTTAAATATACCTTAATAAGGTTTTGCATTAAACTAATAAGTTCATAATAATCAACACATAATACTAAACCCTCAACAAATATGGCAATGAGAGAAGTACGTCTGCGCGAAGCATTGCGCGAAGCCATGAGCGAAGAAATGCGTCGTGACGAAACTGTTTTCCTAATGGGTGAAGAAGTCGCTGAATACAATGGAGCTTATAAAGTGAGTCAAGGCATGCTCGACGAGTTTGGTTCAAAAAGAGTCATCGATACACCTATTGCTGAATTGGGCTTTGCATCTATTGGTGTAGGTGCTGCTATGGCTGGCTTGCGCCCAATTGTTGAGTTTATGACATGGAACTTTGCAATTTTAGCTTTTGACCAAATAATTAACCATGCAGCAAAAATACGCCACATGTCGGCAGGTACAATAGGCTGTCCAATCGTTTTTCGCGGTGCAACAGGTGCTGCAGGACAATTGGGTCAGCAACATTCACAAACCTTCGAAAGTTGGCTTGGACAGGTACCCGGTTTGAAAGTAATTTCAACAATCGATCCTTATGATGCTAAAGGACTTCTCAAATCTGCAATTCGAGATAATAATCCGGTCTGCTTTATGGAAGGTGAACATGCATATTCTGATGTCGGAATGATTCCTGATGAGGAATATCTCATCCCTATCGGTGTTGCAGCTATCAAGCGCGAAGGAACTGATGTAACAATTGTAACTTACAATAAAATGGTTAAAATTGCCTTAACCGCAGCTGAAGAATTGGCCAAAGAAGGCATTTCTGCAGAGGTTATTGACCTTCGCACCATACGTCCGATGGACTATAAAACCATTCTCGAATCTGTTAAAAAAACAAACCGTCTCGTAGTTGTAGATGAATCATGGCCTTTTGCCGGTATTTCAGCCGAAATAAGCTATGTAGCTCAGAAGCACGCATTTGATTATTTAGATGCACCTGTAACACGAGTAAACAGCGCCGATACTTCATTGGGTTATGCTTCAACTTTTGTTGATGAATATATGCCTTCTGTAGAACGCACCGTTAAAGCCTGTAAAGCTGTTTTGTATAAATTGTAAGATTCTGTTTTTTACAAATTTGAAAAAGAGGGTGCTTTTCTTAACAAAGGCTTCCTCTTTTCAATTTTTATAACTAATTTAACAGCTGATATTTTGCTTAATCATAAGAAGAAACATGAAAAATATTATTTTCCATACAATCATTATTGCCTTTTTTATAGCTTCCTGCGGTAAAAAAACAATTAATTACAAAGAAAAACTGGAAGGCATCTGGCAGATTACCAATGTTGCTGATCTTTTAAAGATAGCAGGTGATGATATTTCTTACAACGCCGAATCCATAAGAAATGCTACTTTGGCTTTCGAACCTAACGGTACATTAATAGCTAATATTGGTAAATTACAGCAAAAGGGGAAATGGTCTGTGGCTAAAAACGGAACAACAATTATGATGAAAGCAGATGGTCTGAAATTCGACGAAACACTGCCATTGGAATTTGAAAATGAACGTACTATAATTATCAGTAACACCGGAAAGAAATTTGTCCTAAAGAAAATTAAGGACTAAATAATAAATATTGCTCTAAAGCTCCGTTCTTACGGGGCTTTTAAGTTTATGTGCTTAAATAATGCTTAATTTTAAACAGGAAGGAATGCTATCAGAAATGGAACTTGATAATTTTTACCGTTTATTGCGTTCAATCGACAATGACAGTATTAATTTGGCACTTAAAATGGTAAAAACTGCCGGATTAAAAATTAAGGATATTGTGCCACTTTATCAGGAATTAATTCATCTCTGTAATACTAAGGATCACCCTGATTTTCAACGTTTCAACTCCTTATTAAAAAAGAAAGCAAGAATTGAGCGCATACTTTATGTCAATAAATCCAATTCTATTTCAGTAAAAGAACCCGAAAGAGTAAGATTTTTGGAATTCAGACAGTTCTTTAATGACATTCGAAAAATACAATGCTGGTCTGTCGATCTGAGAGCCTTTCCTGATAATTTATTGTTATATCAAGAAATTGAAGAGTTGAATTTGGGTAACAACTTTCTGAAAAAATTACCTGATACTCTCGGTACTTTTTCTAAACTTAAAAAATTGAACCTTTTAGCAAATAAGATCAGCGATTTTCCAGATATTTTAACCAAACTGAATAACTTGGAAGAACTTCATCTTGGCGCCAATCTACTTACAGAAATTCCTGATGCAATCAGTAATATGAATTCGCTGAAAGTACTCAGTTTAACAAATAATAAGATAGAAAAAATACCTGAAGCTTTATTAACAATGAAAAATCTGCAAATCTTATCATTAGAGCAGAATCCTTTACAAAAATCAGATTTGGATGCTTTAAAAAATGCGCTTCCTAACTGTAAAATTTATTAGATTTATAAAAAATGAAATTCGACAAATACAATATTGTTTCTTCCGTTAAAAAACGTTTGGAAGAAATTGGTTTCAAACGCCCTACAGATATTCAGTTCAAAGCAATTCCGCATATTCTCGAAGGGGAAGATGTATTGGCTATAGCACAGACCGGCACAGGAAAAACTGCGGCTTTTGTGATTCCTACACTGCATAGAATTGAGGCTTATCGAGACCGACCAATAAAAGGTGCAACGCCCATCTGTATAGTCATGGTGCCGACACATGAATTGGCCATTCAGATTCACAAAGTATTTTTAGATTTGGGTCAATACACTTCAGTTGTAACTGCTGCCATCTATGGCGGAGCCGAACAGGATTCTCAGATTGCCAAACTAAAGAAAGGAGTAGATGTACTCATCGCAACTCCCGGCCGACTTTTTGACCTTCGTGCACAGGGGCACCTTATTTTAAGTGCTGTAGAAACGTTGATTCTTGATGAAGCCGATCAGATGCTGAGACTTGGATTCATGAAAGATATTGAAGACATCATGAAAAGATTGCCCAAAAAACGTCAGACGCTGTTTTTCTCGGCAACAATAGATGAAAAGATTAAGGAATTGGCCTATTCATTGGTCTTAAAGCCTATTCGAATTCAGATTTCTCCAAAAGATCCTGTCAATAAAAACATCGACCACGGTGTTACTTTTGTGGAAATGGACGATAAACGTTTCTTTTTGGAAAGAATTATAAAAGAAAATCCTACTAAAAAGATTTTAGTATTTGTACGTACAAAAGTGCGCGCCGAACGCGTTGTAAAAGCGATGGAACGTGCCGGAATCGCTTCAAAATCCATTCACGGTGGAAAAGAACAGCATGACAGATCTGAAATATTGGATGAATTCCGTGAGGGCAAAAGTCTTGTTTTGATTGCAACTGATGTGAGTGCCCGCGGTATTGACATTCCTGATGTAGATTATGTAATAAATTACGATCTGCCTGATATTGCAGAAACCTACGTTCACCGAGTCGGCAGAACTGGCCGAGGCGTAAAACGCGGCAAGGCGATCACATTCTGCAGCACTGAGGAAATTCCGCTTTTGGAAGAGATAGAAAAATGGATGGACAAAAAGGTCAAGGTATTGCAAATATCTCTTGAAGATTATGAATTGACGCTGGACTTGAGCGATGTTGCCTCTTTTAGCATCAAGGATGCGATGAAAGAAATTGCCATTGCCGAACAGGAATCATTGGAACGCAAGAAAAAGAAAAAGAAAAAATAGTATCATGATATTAAATTACCCTTTTTTGGGCCCTATTTGTATCAGACATTTGGTTCTTACCGATAGATTGAATTTTCAAATAAAAAAAGGTCAGTAAAATTCCTTTGCCTCTTTGAGTGCCTCAACAAGCGGTTCTTTCAAAAAATAATGCCCATCTTCAACCATAAATATTTTGGCATTGGGCATATCGGCTATAAAATGCCGGCCATATTTAGCTGGAGTGATAAAATCTTTGGTTCCATAGAAAAAACACAATTTTGCTTTGGTTCTGATAACCCTTTCTTTAAAAGCCTTTAGGCGAATAGGAAAATCATATAGTGAAATCCAACAGTCGAATAAGCGATGCCTACGTTCAGGGATTGCAATCTGCTGTTCCAAAAAACGATAGGTACCTTTATTAATTATGCCTAAAAACTTTCCGCCTTTAAAAATTGAGATTATAAATGCCGGCCATGCTGTTAGACCTTTAAGTAGGCGTCTAATGAATTTTGGAAAGAAAATTCGGGAATCAGATTGAGTACCTTGGAAACCAGCCGGTGCCAGCATGATATAACTGTCAATCCTATCTTCAAAAAAATCACTCATTGCCAGCACAACTCTTCCGCCCATACTGTGGCCCATAATGCTGAAACTCCCATAAATTCCTTCTTTTTCAAAAATATCCAAAAATTCATCCCGCAATTGTTCGGGATTGAATTCATGCGCTTCCCAACTCGTAAGCCCATGAAAGGGCAAATCGACAGCAATCACAGTGAAGTTTTCCTCTAATACATCTCTCAATTTGAAAAACAATTCTCCCCTGTCGGCAAAACCGTGAATGGCAAGGAGAATACGTGGGCCTGATCCGAAACGGTGATAATGCAAATTCAATTTGAGAATTTGAGGATTTGAAGATTTGAAAATGTCACCTTTAAAGTTTGGCAAGGATTTGCATTTTTTTATGTTTTTTTGATGAAATATCGTTAGCATTTAATATGCAAGCATTTATGCATTAGTATGTTTTATTATTTCTTTTCTAATCTGCATTAAAATTTTACCAAGCTTGTTTTGCCCCTTTCCATTGCCACCATTCATCATTTTCTGTATGTTCTATGATTTCAGCATCACCAGTTGAAAGTAAAAGTTCTTTTAATTCAGGATATTGTGTGAATTTTGCTTAAACAGCATCATACATTACAGAATCTTTAATTTTATCCCAATCAATTCTAATCTTTACTTTTCTGCTTCTACCTAACAAAGCTGCAATCATTGGAGTATTTGCCTTACGGATTTTTGTTTCATATGATGAGTCTTTAAACTTTTGTGCTTGGAAGTAGTGTTCAGAAGTTGGCCACTCCTTACCTTTTAATTTTATTGGATAATGTGCAAAATTTGAAAACTCTCCAAATTCATCGCTCACACTGTAAAATTTTATTATTTCCATCACTTAAGGTTTATGATGTTTTTTTTCACCTTTCGAGTAACTCCAAAATAATTTAATATATTCGGAATTGAATCAACTGATAGAATTCATAATTATAGAAATCACTCCGTTCTGTTCATAATTCATAATTCATAATTCAAAATTTTCAATTCTTAATTTTTATCTCTCCCAACAGCAGATCCACTGCCTTTTTCAATTGCTCGTCTTTGCCCTTGGCCTTATGATCGGGGCTGACATCCAATTCCACATCCGGAACAGCAGGGCCATTTTCCATATTCATTCCTGAACTTTTTACAAACCAGCCTCGGAAAGGCATGCGGACATAAGAACCATCAATAAGATTATAAGCTCCTGTAGAAATTACCGCACCATAAGTGGCTTTTCCCACCAGCTTTCCAAGACCCAATTCCTTATAAGCATGTGAGAAAATTTCTGCATTTGAAAAGCTGCTCTCATTACACAATGCAATGGACGGTTTTGTCCAGGCAGCAAATGGCAGGCGTTCGCCATAAGGGTAATATTCTTTGAATTTTTTATGATCTTTCAAATCAGCTGTTGCACCGCGCGGTACAGTATAAGAATGCTGACGGACAGTAAGAATTGCCATAAGATAATCGGAGGTCCAACCGCCACCATTATAGCGGACATCAATTACAATCCCATCCTTGCCATAGCCTGCAGCCATCAGCTCACGTTCAAAACGCTCAAAACTTTTCCAATCCATACCCTGAATGTGAATATAGCCCAAACGCCCATTGGAATACTCCTCAGTGAGTCTTTTTCGCTCATTCACCCAATCTTCGTAGATTTCTTTAGCAAGTGTAGCGACAGGCCAAATTTTCACTTCACGCAATTTTCCTGTTTTATCGCTTAGCTCCAATAGTACTGCTTCACCGGCAGTTTCATCCATCAGCGCATCAAAATCAAGATTGGCACTGACCTTTTTTCCATTTACTTTATTGATTGTTTCGCCAATATTCAGACGACTGTCTTCTTTATCAGCAGGAGACCCGTCAAGAATTTTAGTAATTTTAACAGCATCAGCTGTTGCTTCCATTTCAATACCCAATAATCCGGTTTTTGCAGTTTGTGTACTTTTAGGATTATCACCGCTTAAAAGACCCATATGGCTGGCATTCAGCTGTCCCAACATGAGGTTGTAGAGGTATTGAAAATCTTCTTTTGTGGATGCCGAAAGACAGAGCGGTTCGTAAATCTTTCTCAGTTTAGTCCAATCCTGTCCATGAAATTTAGGATCATAAAAACCGGCCTCGAGTGCTCTCCAGCCTTCGTTAAATATCTGTTTTAGTTCCTCGGAATGGATGACTTCCATTTTGGCATTTACTGCACGTGATTCCGATTTGCCGTCTTTAGTTTTCAAGGCATTCAAATTTCCGCCGGAAGACAAATAATAAAGTGTTTCCCCATCAGCAGACAGTTGTATAGCTCTGGCTCCTGATTTTCCGTCCACCAAAACTTTCTGTTCTGTGCCATCCCATTTTATTTGACAAACTGTCTGATCTACTACAAAATCCCGGCGACCGTCTCTCCCATTTATATAATAAAATGTTTTACCATCGTTGGAAACTAGATATTCGTTTTCATTTCCCGGATAGGCTGTCACCTGCTGTAAACGCAGGTGGATATCATTAAACTCAATCTGAATTGGTGCTACCGTTTTATCCTTTTTATCTTTATCTTTTTTCTCGTCTTTTATTGCAAATTCATCTCTTTTCCATTCCTCTCTGGTTTTTAAATAATCCTGTTCTTTAAGCCAACAGAACCAAATATCATTGTCGCCATTATTGCGGGAAGAGGTAAAAGCCAATTTAGATCCATCTTTTGACCATTTTGGATTGCCGTCATAACGTGGATGCATACTGACATTTACAGGCTTAAAAGAGTCGGAAGCATGATGAATAAAAACTTCCTGATTATAACTAAGGTCGGAAATACTATAAGCCAGCCAACGGGAATCGGGAGACCAGCTCAGATCATTTGCTTCAGACCAGCCGTTTAAAAGTCTTCTTTCGCTGCTGACGTTTAAATTTGAATCCAAATCATAAACCCATAGTTCTCCTCTGCCCCTATTGAAAGCCAATTTTTTACAATCAGGAGATAGTACAGCATTTTTCTCATCCTCATTGGATGTTGTGAATCTTGTTGTATTATATTTCAATGTTTTAAAAAGATCCTTTTCTGTGGTATCAGCAGATATTATTTTATAAAAATCATATTGCCCCTTCTCGTCGGAGTTGTAAAACAGCGTATGATCATTGAGCCAAAGGGGCTGTTGTTCGCGGGATGCGCTTTCCGTCAATCTGACAGAACGGCTGTCATCCTTATCATTGGAAGATACAAAGATCTCACCATGCACTGAAAATGCAATCCATTTACCGTTTGGCGAAACAGCATATTCGTCCATGCGATTATAAGTTCTTTTTGCAACCGGATCAAAACGATAATCTGCACCAATTGCAATATTGATTTTCTGTGTCTTGCTACCTTCTCCTGAAATTAGAAAAAGCTCATTTGCTACCTGATAAACAAGGGTTTTTCCATCACGGCTCAAATCGAAGGATATGATGCCGAAATCGCCATCAATATTGGTGACTTTTGAATTGGTCTCCACCTTTTCCAGATTGGCAGAAAGTTTCATTTTATTAATATTGAATCTGCCGCCTTTGGCGCTGAGATAATAGAGGGTATTATCATTGGCCCATCTTGCATTGTAGTCATTGCCGGCAAAATCCGTTAATGCAAGGTATCTGTCAGCAGCAGGAAGGTAGATCCAAAGATCTCTGTTGGCTGGTCCCTGATAGGCCTCACGCTCTGGGCCACAGGTGCCGCGCACCAATGCAATTGCTTTTTTATTAGGTGAATAATGCGCCTCCATAGCCAATGCATCCAAATGTCTGCTTGGGGTACCGCCTTTTACCGAAACCCGATAAATCTCCATTTCACGTTCAACCTGAGAAAAAAGCCTTCTAGTCAGAAAAAGCAGATGCTCGTTTCCATCCCAACTTATCGGCGAATCGGGACCTGAGTACCAAGTAAGTTGTGTAGGAATCCCTCCTTTTGAAGGAATGACAAACACATCATTATTTCCGTTTCTGTCACTGGCGAAGGCTATATTTTGTCCATCTGGACTCCATATTGGCTTGCTTTCATAGCCTTCATGAATTGTAAGCCGTTGGGCAGTTCCGCCCTGTGAGGGCATTGTCCAAATGTCACCCTGATAACTGAAAGCCAACATTTTCCCGTCAGGACTGAGTGAAGGCTGCATGATTATTGGATTCTGTGCAAACGCAATAATGGGCAAAAAAGCCAGGATTATATAAAACATTCTCATAAAAAAGCGAATTTCGTTTAGAACGACAAAGATAGCTTTTAATATGTCATGACAAAGAATTTAAGCTCGATTCAATCGGTTCAAAAATCGAAATCTTATGTTGTATGAATTTTACAACGCGGCATCTTCTTTCTAAAATTGTCGATTTTTTCTGCAGGTACATCATTATTCCGAAGATAAATTTCTGTCAAATTTTTTAGTCCTGTAATACTCTCCGGCAAATCTCTAAGCATGCAATCGTACAAGTAAAGTGTAGACAATTTAGACAAATCACCAATCGTATCGGGAAGATATTTCAATTAATTTCCTTTTAGTGGGAGATCGGCCAAAGAAGAAAGCATTCCTATCCAATCAGGGATTTCCATGAGCTGATTAAAAGATAAATTTAAGACCTTTAATTTATCTATTGTGGGCATTGATTCCGGTAATGATTTCAGTTCACTACTTTTTTTTGATATTATTTCAAATCAATTGAATTTATAAATAAACTACTTCAAACCCTCCGAAATTTGGTGTGATATATTCAATAAAACTAAATACCCAGGGACTTACTTTATATTTTTTTAAATTCCGATGAAAGGAATCTTGCAGTATTTCAGATTGATGAGTTTCAAAACATAGCATGTTATATTTATCAAAATAATAAAAACAATTCATATCATCACAAAATAACCAACTGCCTCTGCAATTTGGGCATCCACAATTTTCTAGATTTACAATTCTTGATCTTTTTCCATAAATTTCTGATAAATTGCCTTTCTCATTATAAACAAAGAACAATTTTTCTTCATTACACAGGTTTATTGAATTGATAAAACAATTCTTTAGATTAATATCAGTTAAATTCGGCAAACTAAAAAATGCATTTTCATCAATATAAATATTGTTATTTCCTGACAAGTTCAATATTTTCAGATTTGATAGCTTATCAATACTATCCGGTAGCTTTTGTATGTAATTTGAATTCAAATAGAGTGTATTCAATGACTTTAATTTCCCGAACTCATCAGGTAATATGCTAATACTATTATTGCTTAGCAATAATACTTTGAGATTCTGAAGGTTTTCTATTTCAATTGGTAATTTTCTGATTTGATTGTTAGCCAGTTCCAGCACCTCAAGATTTTTTAGATTCCCGATAGACTCTGGTATCTCAGTAATTTTATTATTATTAAGATAAAGATTCTTCAGATTTGGCAATAAAAAAACAACTTCAGGATTTTTTTTTAAATTCAATACCGAAAGCTTTATAGATTCAAATTTGAAAAGTAGTTCTAAGCTGTTCTGAAGACTCTTTCTTTGTTTGAAATGAATCATTCTCATCAATTCCAACCAGGGTTTCAGGAATACAGTATGCAGACCCAAACCTTTTGCCAATTCAACAGAAATGGCAATATTGGCCTTTTGTCCTGTTTGCAACAGGGCATTCAGCTGAGGCAGATATTCGATATTGGAGTCCATAACGATAAGATTTTGATAGTAACAATTACTTTTACAGGAGGTTCCATCAATTAAAAACAAATTATTTATATTTTTTCTAAATATTATTTCAATGAAGAGAAACAATCATGGTCTTATTTTATACCTTTTCAAATTTCGATGAAAAGCATCTTCGAGTAAATCCGAAAATTCAAAACCATCTTAAATTTTCAAGCGCGAATAAGCTTTCCGGCAATGTTGTCAGGCAGTTGTCATTCAGATAAAGTAACCTAAGCGCAGGTAATAAGAATACAGCTTCGGGGATTTCAGTCAACTTTTCACCGGAAAGTTTTAAAATCTGAAATGTCATAAATATTTCCAAACGACAAACAAAATCCTGATGCGGATTGGTATAAACCAAATCCATCAGTTCCTGCCAGGGCTGAATCAATTGCTCTTTAATTCCCAACCCCTCGGCAATTTCTATTGCCAGAAGGATATTGTCTTTTTGTCCGCTTTGAAAAAGTGCATGAAGAGAAGGGAGATATTCATTATCGGGATACATTGGATAGTTTTTGCTCTAAACTGACAAAAATCAATTGAAGTTCCCGAAGTATTTTTTTGCTTTAAGTACTGAGTTGTTGCTACTTCATCAAGCCTGCGCCAATCTCAAACTGTTCAAAACCACTGAAACAGAACTGAATGCCATGGCAGCACCGGCAAGCATAGGATCTAAAACAACACCCAATGGGTAGAGGGCACCGGCGGCGATTGGTATTCCCAAGACATTGTAAAAAAAGGCCCAAAAAAGATTTTGATTCAAAATGTGCATCGTTTTTCGGGAAAGACTCATAGCTTCCAAAACCTGCAATGGATCATTTTTGAGCAGCACCATATCGGCCGATTCCATGGCAATATCTGTTCCGCTGTTCATGGCAATGCCTAAGTTGGCCTGCGCCAAAGCCGGTGCATCGTTTATTCCATCGCCAACCATCGCTACTTTTTTGCCCTGAGACTGCAATTGTTTTACAAATTCAATTTTATCCTGAGGTAAAACTTCAGATTTATAATTTTCAATTCCTGTATCGGCGGCAATTTTTGCAGCAGCAGCATTATTGTCGCCTGTAAGCATATAGACTTCAATGCCCATATTTTTGAGCAGGCTGACTGCTTTTTTGGCAGATGCTTTTGCTATATCACTCAAGGCAATTATGCAGCGCAGATTTTTATCATCAGAAAAATAAATAATCGTTTGTCCCTGCATCTCCCAATCATCGGCAGTTTGGACCGA
The DNA here is from genome assembly GCA_903854205.1 of uncultured Bacteroidota bacterium. Lineage (GTDB taxonomy): Bacteria > Bacteroidota > Bacteroidia > Chitinophagales > Saprospiraceae > Saprospira. The sequence continues at coordinate 11,553 of CAINVS010000083.1, forward strand.
ATTTGGAGGAATATTGATATTGTTTTCCTGCATCCATTTCAGGTTACCGGCAAAATATTGAATATCATTTACTTTTGCATTTAGACCTCTCCCACTCACCGCTTTAAAGTCGCTGACTTCCGGCAGCTCAACCTGAGGATTCAGATGAGCAAAAATTGCTTTTGACAGCGGATGTTCCGACTGTTTTTCTATGGCAGCTAAAGCATTCAGTACAGTTTCCGATTCAGAAATCCATTCCAATTCATTCACTTTGGGTTTTCCCTCAGTAAGCGTCCCGGTTTTATCAAAAATGATGGCATCGATAGTTTTAGCCGACTGCAGACTTTCAGCACCTTTTATTAGAATGCCTTTGCTTGCTGCTCTGCCAACCCCCACCATGATTGCAGTTGGCGGGCACAGGGGCAGGCAATAACCAATATCGTCACAGTAGTAATAATTGCATGCGTCAGTTGAGGTTCGGGACCAAAAAACCACCAGATAAGACCGCTGAGAAGGCTAATAACAATGACCGCAGGTACAAAAATGGCCGAAACCTTATCCACTAGTTTTTGAACAGGGGCCTGAGAACTTTGAGCCGCTTCCACTAATTTTATCAGCTGTGAAAGTACAGTATTATCAGCCGATTTAGTCACTTTCATAGTAAAACTGCCTGTACCGTTGAGGGTTCCTGCAAAAACTGTTTCATTGACTGTTTTAAATTTAGGAATCGATTCTCCGCTCAGCATACTCTCGTCAATTTCGCTTTGTCCTGAAATAATTTCTCCATCAAGCGGAATTTTCTCTCCCGGACGAACTATGACAAAATCACCCTCAAAGACTGCTTCAATTGGCATCTGTTTTTCTATGTTATCGACAATTAAAGAAACAGTTTTAACTTTAAAACCGAGCAAGGCTTCAATTGCTCCGCTTGTCTGTCTTTTTGCCCTTTCTTCGAAATAACGGCCAAGCAAAATAAAAGTAATCAGCAATCCGGCTGTTTCATAATACACATGTGGTTCTATTCCGCTACTGCGCAGTACTTCCGGAAAAAATGTATTAAAAACGCTGAATAGAAAGGCTGTTCCTGTGCCTAAAGCCACAAGTGTATCCATGTTGGATTGACCGATTCGAGCCTGTTGCCATGCAGTAATATAAAAACGGCGACCCGACCATAACATAATAGGCAAGGTGAGTGCCAACATGAGGTAATTGGCGATTTGATGCGGTATAATTCCATGCAAAAACATGGCTATAACAAAGAGCGGAATAGCAAAAACAGCACTTAGCAGCAGTTCATTTGTCAACGATTTGAACTTTTTCAGTTCCGTTGCTCTGTGTATTTTATCAGCGTCGTTATTTTTTTCAAGCAGCTTATAACCTGCTTTTTGCAATCTTTCATTCAATATTTCTATTGAAATGTCTGATTCACTTTCGACAATTGCTGTATGTGTGGCATAATTTACCCTTACTGTCTCAATGCCATTTACTTTAGAGAGGATTTTTTGTGAGCTTACTGCACAGGCTGCACAGGATAAGCCTTCAATGTTGTAGGGTTTTATCATTAATAATTAATTAATTTGCCCTAAAGGCACTAAGACACTAAGTTTCATAAAGGAGAAATTGTTTTCTAATAATTAGAAACTTTATTCAATTTGTACCAAGTACTCAGTACCTTCTACTCTTTACTTATTAATCTCTTTTAATTTCTTCTTTTCCAATTTTTTAAAATAGCGTTTGAGCAGGAAACTATGTTTAAGGCCCTCCAAATTCTCTTCCAATTTCAACGAACTGTTGCTAATGTGCAGCATAGTATTATTCAAATTATTAATAAAAGTAGAGTCACTTACTGTAGAATTGATAGAACCTGCACCCGAGCTGATAGATTTTGAAAAGGAAGTTAATTGAGTACTTACATAGGCCAACGAGTCTGAAAGCATTTTTACATTTGCCAAAGTTTTTTGTATATTTTCAGCAGCGTCTTCATCCGAAATTAAAGTGCCCAAAGGCCCCTTACCTGCTTTGATATCTGTCATAATGTTACGAAGATCTTTCGAAAATGATGCTAAAGTAGAATCATTGAGCAGTACAGCCAAATTGCCTGTTCCTGATCTTGCATTTTTGGCAATAATTCGGAGATCCCCTGTGAGTTCGGCACCATTGGCACCAATCTGATTCAGGTATAGAAAAGTTGACCTCAATTCAGAGCTCATAGTACTGTCTGCCAAAAGATCCCAAACAACATCGCTTTGGTTGACCTTATCGCTGATTTCCTTTAAATTTTTTGCAATAATAGAAATTTCACCGCTGATGTCTTCCAGATTTCTAAGACTGGCATCAGAGTCAAAAGGAGATTCAGAATCTATTTCATCCCCATTTTTAACAACAGCAGATTCACCGGGCATAGAATTCAGAATTATAATTTTATTGCCGATAAGACCATCTGTACCAATTTTAGCAACAGTGCTTTTTCTAATAAACTTCCGTGAAGTTTCCTGAAGATTCATGACCACTTTAACTGTACTGTCATTTACAATAATCAGTTCCTTTACGGTACCGATGTTAATACCCGAAAAACGGACATTATTACCTATCATAAGTCCTTTTACATCTTTAAAGGTTGCAGAAATTCTGAAACCTGCGGTAAAAAGATTATCTTTTTTCCCTATCAAATATAGTGTAATAACAAAAATTGCAGTGCCAACCAAAACCAGGAACCCTACTTTGATATTTTGAGTAAGTTTTTCTTTCATTTTTATTCGATGTAATTACTTAATTAAAAATTATATGAAAAAACTTTTAATCTGAGGATCATCAGATTTTGAAAGTTCCTCGTAGTTGCCTTCTTTGTAAGCCTTTCCGTCGATCAGCATGATGATTCTATCAGCTACAATTTCTACACATTTCATGTCATGAGTAATGATGACTGATGAACTTTTATATTTTTGCTGAACAGAAACTATTAGGTTACTGATTTCTCGGCTTGTAATCGGATCCAAACCTGTAGTAGGCTCATCATAAAGAATTACTTCAGGTCTTAACATCAATGTTCTGGCCAAAGCAATACGTTTTTTCATACCGCCGGAAAGTTCAGAAGGCATTTTTTTGCCTGTATCAGGTAACCCAACACTTTCAAGAGCATCTTTGACTAAATCATCTACCTCTTTTTTACTGTATTTTATACCATGGCGGCGAAGTGGAAATTCCAAATTATCTCTGACAGTCATTGAATCATAAAGTGCGTTGCTTTGAAAAAGGAATCCAATTTTCATCCTAATTTTATCTCTTTCATCAGTTGTCAGGCTCAAAACGTCATGACCCAAAACAGAAATTGATCCTTTATCTGGTACAACCAATCCGACAATACATTTTAACAATACTGATTTTCCGGAGCCTGACTTACCTAAAACTATCAAATTTTCACCTTTATATAAATCAACATTCATATCGCACAAAACATCAAGGCTGCCGAAAGATTTTGTCAGATGTTTTATCTCCAAAACTTTTTTATCGTAATCTATTGATGATATTTTTTCCATTGTCTTTAGTTAAATTAGTTGATCATGCCAAAAACATCAGTAATCTGCACCACTAACAGGTCAATAATAAAAACCATTAGCGAGGCAACAACTACTGCCGAATTCGCTGACTGTCCAACTCCTTCGGTACCTTTTTGAGAATTCATACCTTTGTAGCATCCAACGATACCTATAGCAAAACCAAATAAAAAAGTTTTGAAAACAGCAGGATAAATGTCTGCAAAAAAAACATATTCGAAAGCTCTTGTTATATAAAGCGACCAACTCATATCACCTTTAATATTTGCACCAAGATAGGATGCCCAAACACCAACTGCATCGCTCATCAGTGCCAATAATGGAATCATAAGTGTTGTTGCTACAACTCTGGTTACCACAAGATATTTATAAGGATTAGTGCCTGAAACTTCCATGGCATCAATCTGTTCCGTCACTTTCATGGAACCTAATTCAGCTCCGATACCCGATCCTATCTTGCCCGCACAAATCAACGCTGTTATCACAGGGGCTATTTCACGAATAAGTGAAACCGCAACCATTTGAGGAAGTCGGGATTCAGCACCAAAACTAACAAGTGTTGGTCTTGACTGAATTGTTAAAACCATTCCCATAATGAATGCAGTAGCCAAAACCAAGGGCAATGATTTTACGCCAATAAAATAACATTGCCTAAGCATTTCATTGAACTCAAAACGGGGACGGAAAAGCTCCCTAAAAAAACGACCTGTAAATATTGCTATAGCACCGGTTTCATCCAAAAAACTTTTGAGAACCCGCGGCAGTATTAATTCAATTTTAAACATATTTATTTATAAAAATGCAATTTATGATTTGAGTCATTGGCCCAATAACTACAAATATAGTATCTTCGCTATGAAATAATACTGACTTAGGTCACTACTTATTCAGTATGTTTAATAAAATAAAAAAATATCTGTATAAATGGCTCATTTAAGTGTAAATATCAACAAAATAGCGCTTTTGCGCAACTCCAGAGGTTCAAATTTTCCAAACCTATTAGAGGTAGCTCAGGATTGTGAAATTTTTGGCGCGGAGGGAATTACTGTCCATCCACGTCCGGACCAGCGTCATGTTCGTTTTGATGATATTGCTCCTTTAAAGGCATTGACAAAAACAGAGTTTAATATTGAAGGAAATCCAAGTTGGGATTTTATGCAGTTGGTTTTGGAAAATGCACCGCATCAATGCACCCTGGTTCCCGATGCAGTTCAGGCGCTCACTTCCGATAATGGATGGGATACCATAAAACACGCTTCCTTCCTTAAAGAAATCATTTCAGAGCTTCATTCTAAGGGAATACGTGTTTCTATTTTTGTCAATGCAGACGAAAAAATGGTGGAAGGCGCAAAAGCTGTAGGAGCCGAACGGATAGAATTTTATACAGGGCCTTATGCCAAACAGTTTACAGAAAATCCGGAAGCAGCAATTGCACCTTATATTGCTGCTTCAAAAGTTGCCAATGATATTGGTATAGGAATCAATGCCGGTCATGACCTCAACCTGCACAATTTAAAATATTTCAAAAAACAGATCCCCGAACTGCTTGAAGTTTCGATAGGGCATGCTTTGGTTGTTGATTCAATATATTACGGTTTGCACAATACGATTCAGATGTATTTGAATTGTTTGAAATGAGTTTCTAAAAACAATTATTTAGCCAGTCTAAATCCAATTCATATCTCCTCCCAATAAATCTT
>CAINVS010000084.1 GCA_903854205.1 uncultured Bacteroidota bacterium
CCACAAATTCACAATGTAATGTCACTTGTTGACATTTTCAAAGAAGTGATGTCACATTGCCAAAAATTGAAGATGTGACTTCCATAAAACAATGATAACAAATCCACCAAAAATGAAGCAAATTGAATAAATTATTACATAGGTTCACTGGATTGCAAACAAGACGAATTTTAAACATAATCTAAACTATTACCACAAATTCACAATGTAATGTCACTTGTTGACATTTTCAAAGAAGTGATGTCACATTACCAAAAATTGAAGATGTGACTTCCATAAAACAATGATCACAAATCCACAAAAAAATGAAGCAAATTGAATAAATTATTACATAGGTTCACTGGATTGCAAACAAGACGAATTTTAAACATAATTTAATTTATTGCTATAAATTTCTAACATTACCAATCTCCGCTGGATTTGAATCGACGCTTTCCCTGTTTCAATGCACATACAAAGTCCATGCATCGGTAGGATGTGTTTATTTGCTCGGTTTTTGTGGAGTAAAGCTGGGATTGTATACTTGCATTTGAGTATGCGATACCGCATCCAACGATCCATATGACTTCCTTGGCTATTTCGGGTCGATGAGAAGTTATGTATTTGAATAATCTTGCCGGGTATTGTTTATAAATTAAACATTTTAAAGCGTTATCTGCTTCGCCCTCTCTGTCATGTCTACATTTGAGTTCAAACACATACAAAATATTCCCCCATAAAAAAAATAAATCAGGCTTAAAGGCTAACTCTTCTTCTTCTATTTTTTCTTTTAATTTGTGATTAATTCCAAGGTATTTAACATCAGCTTTGAAAAATTCTGAAGCCAATATTGCCGATATCACGTCTTCGTTTATCGAGTAAAAGCGAGTTACATCTTGGATTTTTGCAAAGAGTGACATACAAAAACAATTAATAATTTCGCTGGGTCCAGATACATTAATTTCTCCGATTGACAAAAATTGACTTATCCAATCTTCTTTGATTGAACCATTGCTTGATAAACCACAAATTAGATTAATTGGCTTGACAACCCAAAATATTGATGCTCTCGGAATTTTCGTTTCAGCTTCTATCACTTTCCCCCCATTCATTTGTATTATTGCCGACTTTTCTGTCCATCTTTTCCGCTTGTCAAACTCAATGTTTACTTCTGCTATGTTTTCAACTATTGATAATTTTGAATTTGGAAATTTTTTTTCTAAATCTTTCCTGAACTTTTCTTCATCCTCAACATGATACTTCGCGACTGCATTTTTCGAAAAATGTTCTCTCCCTTCTTTAAATTCCTGATGTTTTCTTTTTTGTTTTTTTTGCAAAACTGTTTTCGTTTCTGGCACATCAATCAAAATAACTTCTTTTATTTTTTCTGAAGTGACTCCAACTGGTCGGCGATTGAATAGGCTCTGTAATTCCTGCAGCCATTCTGTCTCAGTTTGTGCAATTTTTGAAATATTTGAAAACTCAAAATTTTCAACATTGATGTGTTCTTCTTCGTCGTCAATAATTTTTGTTCTAGCTGTTGTTTCTCCCAATCTTGCAGAATCTGAGAGGTTTACCCTATTCGGAGACTTGATTTTCTTTGTTCTAATCATGGTTTTCTCAAGGCTTGCAACGAATTCCTTGTCTACTATCTGTCTACTTGTTTTCGATTTCATGGATATTTTTTATTAAACAGATAACTTTTGATTGCACAGACAAAATATATCACTTTTACAAAAATTAATTAAGTGATGTCACTATTTACATTTTTGAAGAAGTGATATTAAATTTTAATCAAAATTGAGAACAACGCCGTAATTATTTTTAAATAATTTAACATTAATGCATATTTTTTTGCCCCAGTGTGGAATGCGGTGGGGTGCCACTTTTAAAACAAACACTGGAAATAATGATGTTGGGGATACACTTGTTCCGCAGACAGTAAAAACCTTAATGTTCAAGATGCAATAAATACTGGAGGTTCTTTTTGAAAATTCAAAGACCAAAATAACTACTAAAAATACAAACAATGATGG
>CAINVS010000085.1 GCA_903854205.1 uncultured Bacteroidota bacterium
CAACAGATTATTTCGAACCCTATAAATTTATTCTCGATCTGCAGGTTTATTTCAACAAAGCGGGATATATTATTCCTGCCGACCAAGCCGGTAAAGGACTAGCGAGCTATGCTGCCAGAAATAAAGATTGATATTGAAATCAATTGATGAGAAAACAAGAATTGAAAGCGCCAAAGTAAACATTTACTTTAGCGCTTTTTTTATGATAAAAGGAAAATGAGTTATTCCTCAACTTCCTCACCACTGTCATAATCAAAAGGCAGTGTTTTGGAATCTTTTACGGTTGAAAGGGTCATCAGTGTTTTTAGGCGCTCAATCTCTTCAATTTTTGACAAAGTTTTGAACAGTAATTTTTCATAAGTAGGAATGTCTTTACAAACTAACTTCATGAGAAAGTCAGCCTCACCGGTTATGATATAACATTCTACAATTTCGTCAATCTGATTAACTTTTGAAATAAAGTTTTCGAGCGCATTTTCTTTTTGCCAAGCCAAAGATACCAAAACAAAAGTTTTCACACTCAAGCCCATTGCAGCTGGAGCAATTTGGGCGTGATAACTTTCTATGATACCTGAATTTTCTAATTTTTTAACACGTTCAAGTGTAGGAGCGGGTGAAAGACCAATTTTTTTGGATAAATCGAGATTGGTAATTTTGCTGTTCTGTTGCAAAATCTTCAATATTTTGAGGTCAATATTATCCAACTTATGAGCGGGTGTTGGCATAGTAAATATTAAATTTTGATGTGGGTGAGGTAATTATTACAGATTTACAAAATTAGTAAAAAATATCATTTAATACTTAAAACTTTAAAAAATTACGAAATATAATTCCGTTAAGGGAGTGTATAACTATTAAAAATGCTTAAACAGGTTTTTTTTAATAAAAATGCGCCAAATCGGATAAAGATTTGACGCATTTTAATTTTATTAAAAGCTAAGCCTATGGCCAAATTCCCATTGATAAATAATCCGCACCAATTTTTTTGATCGCATAAACAAAAGCAGCTGTTCTCATATCTTTAATATTGGAATCTGCCTGCCAAGTATCACGAATGCCTTTATATGCAGTGATCATTGATTCTTCCAAACCGGAACGGACGAGGTCGAGCTCATCTGCACCGGAAGTGAGGAATTCACGCTGAGCAGGTGTCATTTCTTTGCCGGTCATTTGAAGAATCAGATCAACCAAGTTGTTGTAACGGCTTGAAGTGAAACGTTTCTCTAAGTGACCAAAAGTAGAGTGGGAAAGGTTTTTCAACCATTCAAAATATGAAACTGTTACACCTCCGGCATTGATATACATATCAGGAATGATCAGACAGCCTCTTTTCAACAGAATTTCTTCCGCTTCAGGAGTTACAGGACCGTTTGCAGCCTCAGCAATGATTTTTGCTTTGATGCGTCCGGCATTCTCGATATTGATTTGGTTTTCCAAAGCAGCAGGAACTAGAATGTCGCAATCCAATTCCATAGCTGCAGTGCGGTTTTCCAAAGTTGTTGTACCTGGGAAGCCAACAATTGAGCCTGTTATTTTGCGGAATTCCAACAATGCAGCTATGTCGATACCGTTTGGATCATGAATAGAGCCTTCGTATTCTGCAACGCCAATTACTTTAATTCCACCTTCAGCAATAGAGATAAGGCCAGTGTAAGAACCTACATTACCCATGCCTTGAATAACCATTGTTTTACCTTTGGTTCCGGTAGTCAGACCATATTTTTTCATGTCTTCTTCATAAGACATTGCTTCACGCAAACCGTAGAAAACGCCACGACCTGTAGCATCTGCACGACCAACGATACCGTTTTGCTCAACAGGTTTACCTGTTACGCAACCCGCACCGTCCAATTCGCCATGTTTCAAAGTCATGTAAGTATCCATGATCCAAGCCATTTCGCGGGGACCTGTTCCGTAGTCGGGAGCAGGAACGTCAATACCGGGGCCTATGAAGTTTTTACGTACCAGCTCGGCTGTATAGCGACGTGTGATACGCTCCAATTGTGCAGGAGTATATTTTTTTGCGTCAATTTTAACACCACCTTTTGCTCCACCGAAAGGTACTCCGATTACTGCGCATTTGTAGGTCATAAGAGAGGCAAGTGCCATTACTTCGTCCTGATTTACATCCATACTGTAACGGATACCACCTTTGGTTGGCATGCGGTGATTACTGTGCTGTACACGATAGGCCTCAATTACCTCTACATCGCCATCGTCATTAAGTCTAACAGGAAACTTTAACGCAAGAATGGAGTTACATTCTTTGATTTGTTGAAGCAAACCGGGAGTAAGACCAGTGTAGGGAGCTGCTTTTTCGAAGTTTTTGACAACACCATCAAAAAAGCTATAATGTTTGTCCGCCATAAAATTGAATTAGATTAGTCAAAATAGTTTATATAAAGTTGTTTCGATGCAATTGATAATAAACGCTTTTAATTAAAGCTCTTTTTCCTCTTTTTCGATTTTCGCCAAGCGTCTTTCCAGACTAATCAGCAGGGCTAAAATGCCTAAAAAAATGACCACGATTACAGCTACTACCACATAGATCTTTCCGGTACTTTCAAAAAAATCAGATTTAGTTGAAGCTGTCTGTCCATATGCTGTGAGTGCTAAGAAAATAGCTGCGAAACCTGTCAATAAATATTTTTTTATGGTATTCATAACTGTAATTGCGTGTAAATTTGAGATTTTTTAAAAGAAAAAGCAAGTAATTCCAAATTATATTTCAGAGCTTGGATTGATATATTGTAATGTTGAATTGTTTTAATTACGTAAGTGTTTGATTACTAAAAATATATATCAAGTTAAAGTTAAAGCGTTTCAATTTTACGTTGCCAAATTTTTTCAATTCTTATCCAAATTGTTGCTATCCAAATGCCTAGTAGTATGAAACCTACAACAGCCGGGTAGAAAACCAAACGCAGATTATTATCAAGATCATAACTGCTGAATGCCGGATTTCCTTCTGCTCCAGGGTGCAAACTATCTACCATCCTTGGAATAATATAAATTAAAGGAATAAGTGTGGCAAAAGCAAAAATATTGTAAACGGCAGAAATTCTCGCTTTTTTATCTGCATCATCAAAAGAACTTCTAAGTACAAAGTAAGCAAGATAAATCAACAAAGCAACTGCAGATGTGTTTTGTTTTACATCCCAGCTCCAGTAAGCTCCCCAAGTATGTTTTGCCCATAAAGCGCCTGTGATAATGCCTAAAACTCCATATAATACACCAATTCCGGCAAATGATTTTGCTGCAATATCGTTTTTAAGACCCTCCGGTTTTGTTAATTGCAAAACACTGTAGATTACAGAAATTAACAAAAGCAGCATCATTCCAAACCACATAGGTACATGGTAAAGCAGATTTCTGATACTTTCTTCCAAAATATTCAAAAAAGGAAAACTGGGTTTCGTGCTTGGCGCTAAATAGCTTGCAGTGCAAAAGGAGGTCTCGTTATTTGTAATTGAGTCTGCAGAAGCACTCAGATAGACTGAACTGAAGACATAGCCGTTTTCAGGACTTCCTATTTCAATGAAAGGAAAGGGGGCCTTAATTGAATTGGGATCTATTGTCGGAATATTGAATTTCAGATCCAAACTGCGTTCGGCAGTAATAGTAACAGATTCTGCACAAATTGCCTTTGCAGAATCAATTCTGATTCGGGCGGTTATTGCTTCAGGTTTTTCCTTTTTGTAACGAGCATTATAGAATAAAACTGTCAGTGTCTGTTTCTGTCCTGTTTTAAGTGTCATTGAAGACTTATCGGATACAATACCGTTGCGAAGCGGAATTGTCATGCCAATTATCAGCGCGTACAAAACGAGTACGGCTGCCAATACTTTCCACCAGTGTTTTAAGTAACCCATATAAATGTGTGCTTCCTTTTATCCAAAACGGATTATTCAACGGCATTTTTTAATTCAAAAAAACTGAACTGCGATTGTCCGTATTTTCTTAATTCAGCAAAGTTAGGATGTTTTTCGAAATTATGTTGTTTTCCATATTCGTCAAATATCTTTGTTGATTTTTTAAAATCTTTA
>CAINVS010000086.1 GCA_903854205.1 uncultured Bacteroidota bacterium
CAGCCTGCAGTTGGAGCATCCGGCGCTGTTTACGGTGTGTTGGTAGCCTTCGGCATGCTCTATCCCAACCGCGTACTCATGCTGCTCTTTCCGCCAATGCCCATTAAGGCCAAATACTTTGTACTGATCATGGGCGCCTTGGAAATTTATATGAGTTTCTCAATGAATGATAATGTAGCGCATTTTGCACACCTCGGAGGTGCATTATTTGGCTTCCTGCTCATCTTTTATTGGCGTAAACAGGGAGAGAGATTTTAGCACAGGCTTAATACTGACGGCTCATTTAGATGCTTTTTAAGATAAGATTGATAACTTAATAGATTTCCTGACCTTTCTTTTTATGAGCGCAAAATTGATTCCCTTCGCGGTTAATTTAATTTATTTTAGATACTATAAGACATAAATACAGATTTGTAATTCTCCATATTTTTTTGTAATTTTACAAACAGATACAATTCTCAATAATGGCAACAATCTGGCAGGACATTAATTATGAGTTCAGACGCGGCAATGCTATCGTGCGTCTTGCTATGGCTAATATCGCCATTTTTGTTTTGGTCAATCTGATTTCGGTACCCATTTACCTTTCCGGTATTCCCTATCATTTTTATGTAGAATTTTTGGAAGAATGGTTATACCTGCCTTCCAGCCCCATGAAGCTGCTTATTAGGCCTTGGACGCTTTTTAGTTATATGTTCATCCATGCCACATTTTGGCATTTATTATTCAATATGCTCATTCTTTATTGGTTCGGGCGTATTACCAATGACCTTATTCACAACAGTAAGATTATCCCGCTCTATCTTTTGGGCGGAATTGCCGGAGCGGCAATGTTTATAATTTCTTTCAATGTTTTTCCGGTCTTTAGCGGTCGTGGTTCAGTGCCTTTAGTTGGTGCTTCGGCCTCTGTCATTGGCATTCTTTTGTCCGCTGCCACACTCAATCCGAAAGGACATATACGACTCATTCTTATTGGTGCAGTTGAATTGCAGTACGTGGCATTGGCGCTAGTTTTTTTGGATATTCTTTCCATACCGCTTACCAATCCCGGCGGACATTTTGCCCACTTGGGCGGTGCATTTATGGGTTGGTTTTATATTTTCCAATTACGCCGCGGAAGAGATTTGGGGATGCCTTTCATCCGCACAGCCCGTTTTCTCCAAAATCCTTTTGCCCGTAAAGAAACTCCACGCAAAAAACGGTCACCCAAAATGGTTTATAAAAAAACCCATGAAGGCGGTTTCGTAAGCGATAGTTCCAATAGTGGAAGCAGTTCTTATGACAGTTTCAGCCGCAGCTTTGCGCAACGCTACCGCAATATGACGCAAGAAGAATGTGTCGATGCAATTTTGGATAAAATTTCTGAACAGGGCTACGAAAACCTTTCTGAAGAAGAAAAGGCATTTTTGCATAACAGCAGTAAGAAAAAGTAAAGAACAGTCCGGCCTTGGAAAACTACTCAACTACCCGACAGCATTACCGACAAAAATTTGAATCGGTATTGGCAGGTCTCAATCAGTCACAGCTCGATGCGGTAAATACTATCGATGGGCCTGTACTGACAATTGCCGGGCCGGGGACCGGAAAAACACATATTCTTGCTGCGCGAATCGGACAAATCCTGTTGGAAACGGATGCGGCACCTTATAATATCCTCTGCCTTACCTATACCGATGCCGGTGTCATGGCTATGCGCAAGCGTCTGCTTGAGTTTATCGGACCCGATGCCCATAAAATTCACATCTTTACCTTTCATTCCTTCTGCAATAAGGTCATTCAGGACAATATCGATGCCTTCGGCTACGATGAGCTTCAGCCTGTCTCAGATCTCGAAGTGATAGACATTATCAGAGGCATGATCGACGGGCTATCGCCCAATCATCCGCTGCGTCTGAATAACCGCAGAAATCCTTATCAGTTTGAAATCAGATTGAAATCCCTGTTCAGCCGCATGAAAACTGAAGGCTGGGAGGCCGAATATGTCAGTCAGATGATTGACGAATATATCGAATCATTGCCGCAACGGGAGGAATATATTTACAAAAGAAGCAGTGGGGAATTCAAAAAAGGCGATGTCAAAATAAAGGATGTTGCCAAAGAAACGCAGCGCATGGAGGAACTCCGTGCAGCGGCCCTGCTTTTCAAAGATTTTGAAGCGGGAATGAGCGCCGCCGGCCGATACGATTATGAAGATATGATCCTTTGGGTCTTACGACTTTTCAAAAATCCCGAACAGGAAGATATTCTTAGAAATTATCAGGAACAATATCTATATGTGCTTGTCGATGAATTTCAGGATACCAACGGTGCTCAAAGCGGTATACTAATGAAACTGATTGAATATTGGGAGCAGCCCAATGTTTTCGTCGTTGGCGATGACGATCAGTCCATCTTCGAGTTTCAGGGTGCCAGAGTGAAAAACATGATCGATTTTTTCGAGCATTATCGCGATAAAGGCATGCACCTTATCGTTTTGGAGGAAAATTACCGCTCGGGACAGCCAATTCTGGATGCTGCAAAACAAATTATTGACAGAAATCAGCTTCGTATTATACGACATTTGGAAAAAGCAGATTTGGATATCCATATCACCAAAAATCTGACTGCAGCCAATACCAAAATTCTGGCTTCTGAAATCAATTTGACCATTAAGGAATATCCCAATAAACTGCAGGAGGAGATTGATATAATCAATCAGATCAAAACGCTGCATAAAAAAGGAATTCCATACAAAGAAATGGCGGTCATCTATTATATGCACCGTCAGGCGGTCGATCTCATACGAATGCTCGAAAGACATGAAATTCCCTATCAGACAAAGCGACAGATAAATATCCTGACCGCTCCGCTGATTCAGAATCTGCTGCAACTGCTGCGCTATATTGCCATAGAATTTGAAAAACCCTACAGCGGAGAAGAGTCGGTCTACGAACTGCTCCACTTCGATTTTTGGGGCATCAGCCCAATCGATATTTCCATACTTACGGCATTTTTGGCAAAAAATAATCGCAAAAAACATGATAACGGCGATTATGACTATCTGCAATGGCGCGATCTGCTGCGTGATGCTCAAACACTGAATGAAATTGGGCTTTCAAATCCAAATGCTATACTTGCTGTTGCCGGAATCATTGATGAGGCTATGCCGCTCATCGTCAATCAGCCCTTGCCCGATTTTCTGGAAAAACTCTTGAATCGCAGCGGCCTGATAGGCCATATTTTGAAAAGTCCGGAAAAAGCCTGGCTGATAGAGCTGATCGGCACTTTCTTCAAATTTGTAAGGGATGAATTGCAACGCAATCCAAAGCTGGACCTCAAAGGGCTGCTGGTTTTGGTGGAACGTATGGAGGCCAATAAACTGGAATTGCCCGTCATAAAAGGCAGTTATGCCGAAGATGGTGTGAATCTGCTCACTGCGCACTCCGCCAAAGGTTTGGAGTTTGACTGTGTTTTTATGATGAACTGCCTCAAAGATTTTTGGGAACCCGGCACCTCAAAAGGTAATAAACTCTTTGCACTGCCCGATAACCTCAGGATGGCCAATGCCGATACAGATACCGTGGAGGCTGCCCGCCGCCTTTTTTATGTGGCAATGACCCGTGCAAAAACCTTCCTTCAACTGTCTTACTATTCGCATCAGAGTAATCAGAAACTGACCAAACGCAGTGAGTTTTTAGACAATCTGATCTTGGATTACAATATGGAAGTCATTCCCTGCACTGTGGCAAAGGAACAGCTGATGGAAGAACAGCTGCTGGTTTTGGAGCAGAAGAATATGCCCGATTCTGCCAAGATTGACAGCGATACCATTGCTGCGCTCTTGGATGATTTCAGACTCAGCGTATCTTCGCTCAATACTTATTTGGAATGTCCGCGCAGCTTTTATTTCCAATATGTACTGCGCATTCCCACTACTTCGAGCGTGGAAGCACTTTACGGAGATGCTGTGCACAATGCACTCCGCAAAATTTTTGAAGAAGCTAAAGCTGCAAAATCCAAAGAAATACCACCTTTAGAGGTGTTTTTGGATGCCTTTAAAGATGAAATGTTCAAAAGAAGTATTCAGTTTTCGGCCCGAGCCTATGACGATGCGCTGGTTTTTGGCATGGCACAGCTGCCTATTTATTATGAACAGCGTTATATACCTTTTGGCGGACAGCTGGCAGAAGGTGTATGGACAGAAAAACCGTTCAGAACTGTAGCCTATAAGGGCGTTCCGCTCACAGGTATCATTGATAAAATATGTTTTGTCGGCAAGGATTCTCCGATGGAACAGCTGCATGTTGTCGATTATAAAACCGGCAAAATGGAGGAAAAACGTTTCTCTCCAATCAATTCACGCAATGCAAAGGGCGGCACTTATTACCGTCAGCTGGTATTTTATAAAATACTGATTGAAAATTCAGGCCTCAGCAATCTGCAGGTTAAATCAGCAGAAATTGACTATTTGAGTCCCGACGAAAGTTCGATATTTCCAAATAAAAAAATGTACATCAGTGATCAGGATGTCGTTGCAGTCGGCAATCTGATTGTGGAGACCTACGATAACATAAAAGAACAGCGTTTTTCGGAGGGTTGTAACAAAACCTATTGCAAATGGTGCAATTTTGTTAAAAATCAGCTTTCTCCCGATAGCTTCAGAGATGAAGAGGAGGAGTTATTGGATGATTGAGGGGAGATAAAAACTGCCGATGTCTTGGGGGATATCGGCAGTTTTTTGGTTTGTTTAATTGAACAAAACATGAAGAAGTGAAAATCTAATGAAAATAAAATCAATTTTCTAATAACATAGATGTACAATTGCTTCCAAATACATGGTATACAGTTTAACCTGAATATCTACGAGAGCGACAAAGCCATTGACATATTGAAAGAAACCATTACAAATCAACAGGAAGAAATAAAATATCTGCACAACAGATTGAAAAATTGACAGACCTGCTGCTGAAAAAATCCTGCCGATGTCCTTTGGATGTCGGCTTTGTTTTGGAACTAATAAGCCCTGTTGTTTGTTTTCTGAAAAAATTAAGTTATGAATTGGGAAAAACACATCCACAGCGATCCTGAAATCCTTTTAGGAAAACCGGTAATTAAAGGCACAAGATTATCGGTTGAGTTTATTATTCAGAGACTGGCCAATGGTTGGACAACAGAACAACTTTTGGAAAACTATCCGCAATTGAGCAAAGAAGCCTTGCAGGCGATTTTTGCTTATGTTGGAGATTGTCTTAGAGATGGACTTTTATTTGATAATAGCAGGAAAAGTGCTTGATCGTGATAAAAATTTTAGCTAATGAAAATTTTCCGATTGCAAGTGTGCGTTATTTGGAAAATAATGGCTTCGATATAATTTACGTTGGAAACGCCCATGCAGGAATTTCTGATAAAGAAGTAATGGAATTGGCAACGATGGAGGACAGATTGATTGTTACTTTCGACAGGGATTATGGTGAGTTAATTTTTAGACACCAATTCAAACCACCTGCAGGAGTAATATATCTGAGATTAAATGATTTTACACCCGATTATCCGGGAGAATTTCTGAAAGAATTTCTAAACAATAGCAGTTTAATCTTTCGTGAAATGTTTACTGTTATTGAGGAGCGGGGTATAAGACAAAAAAAGTATTAAACATAAATATTGATTAAAAATCTAAACTGCCGATGTCCGTTAAGGATGTCGGCAGTTTTTTATGGAACAAAAGCTCTTTATAATTTTATAAAAACATTTTGGCTTCTATTCCCTTTGAACTAAAGATCTGGGCTTAAATGTTACAGCCGGGTTTTATTTCCCGAGAGCCAAGGAGAGGAAATGTTGGATGATTGATGGAAAAAATTTTTAATTGTCACAGCCGACAGCCTCAGAGAAGCGCAACATTTTTACTTACTTTTTCAATTCCTTCAAAAAAGCCCAACTGTCTTTTATCGTTTCTTCCAAACTTCTGGGTTTAAAACCCAATTCCTTTTCAGCCTTGACATGTGAAATGGTTTTTCCATGTTTCAGAATCTCGAGCGACTCGCGGGTATACAGCGGTGCTCTGCCCGAAATTTTACTCCAAAGCCGGATAAATGGCAGACTCAGCTGAGCTACCCAGAGTGGAAGCACCAATTTAGGCACTTTTTTGCCACTTATTTTTGAAAAAACTGTGGCAATTTCTTTGATGCTGTACCAACGTCCGGAAAGCAGATATTTTTCACCGTTTACCGAATTAAGCATGGCCTCGATAGCTGCATTGGCTACGTCGCGGACATCCACAAAATCATAACCGCCTTTTACCAGGGCAGGCATAGAACCTTTACCAAGATCCAACAGGAGTTGTCCGGTCAGCGAAGGTTTGAAGTCGAAAGGGCCAATAATACCGGTAGGATTGATGACAATAGCATTCAGTCCGCGGGTTTCAACCGCTTCCATCACCAATTGTTCTGCCTGAGATTTTGACTGATCATATTTGAATGCCTTTGGGCCGGCATAAGGCGTATATTCATCAATGACATCGGTATGCGGTTCTGCCTGCAATGCATGAATACTGCTGAAATGTACCATACGGGCTACATTCTGTTGAATACAGGCTTCGATAACATTGGCAGTTCCATTAATATTGATTTTGAAAACGGAACCATCCGGATCGCCGTCAATGGAAATTTTTGCAGCACAGTGAAAAACAGCATCCGCTCCTTCGCAGAGCAGATAAAGGCTGTCTAAGTTGAGGACATCGCCTTTGTAGAATTCGACATTTACAGCCTCCAGTGATGTTGAATCATGGTGGATGAGGGCACGAACCTCATGTCCCTGTTCCGAAAGAATTCGGCAGAGGTTATTACCCAAAAGGCCGGCTGCGCCTGTAACTGCGATAATCATATCTTTTGATTGGATGTGAGATGTCAGATTTTTATAATATCATCTCTTTATTTGAGCGGCAAGATAGTTATTTTCAAATTATGAAAATGACCTGTTACAAAAAAAACAAAAAAGCGAAGCAAACTTTCGTCGGCTCCGCTTGTATTATTGCATTTTCTAAGTTGATTAACAGCAGCTTTTTTTCTGAATTACATTCAATTCCTTCATCTCAGATGTCGAGCAGCAGGCAGTTGCCTCTTTTTTTGCATAATGCGGATCGTTGAATTCGGAATCCTCATGAAAAAAGTAAATTTCCCACTGATGTCCGTCAGGATCGTTCACCCAAAACTTGTCCTGAAGTGCAAAGCAGCAGCTGACACCCATTTCTTCGCGGACGCTGAGTCCGGCAGTCTTGGCAGCCTCCAACCTTTGCATCACTTCCTTTACGGTATCAACCTGCAGGCCTAAATGCCCGAAATTGGCCTGGAGACGCTCCGGATTTTCCACAAAAGAAATTATTAATGATGGGCTTTCCAAAATGTATTTGGCATAGCCGGGTTTAACTTTCAGCGCATCAATACCAAAAAAAGTATTGTAAAATGCTACTGTTTTTTCTATGTTGCTGACGTAAAGACTTACGTGCATTCTTGGATAGATCATAATAATTTGAGATTGAAAATTGATTTAAAATTCAAAGCTGGTTTTTGAGCTTTTAGACATTCTTTTTAAGACTTTCCGTTTTTCTTTGTTTTAGCTTTAGATGACTTCTCCTTCAATAACTTGTTTCAAGCGACTTATCAAAGGTTATTTTGGACTTAGGGCAGCCGGTATACAGTACTTATATAATCTTTTTTACAGATAGGTCATTTTCATAAGTTGAAAACAAAAAATAATTTAGATGTTTTTTTAATACTTCCATTTTTTAGCAAATACAACAAGTGAAAGCATTATAGGTACTTCTATAAGCACACCGACTACAGTTGTAAGTGCCGCTCCTGAATTTGGGCCAAAGACAACAATTGCTACTGCTACAGCCAATTCAAAAAAATTACTCGCCCCAATCATCGCTGCCGGAGCAGCTATATTGTGCGGTAATTTTAAAGCCCTTGCTCCGCCCCAACCGATAAAAAAAGTAAAATAAGTTTGTATGCTCAAAGGTATGGCAATGAGTAATATGTGTATTGGATTGATAAGAATCTGCTGTCCCTGATAGGCAAATAGTAAAACAAGAGTGCTGAGCAAAGCGATGATGGAAACAGGTTTGAACTTAGACAGAAATTTATACTTGTACCAGCTTTCTCCATATCTTTTTATCAGTATTCGATTGCTTAAATAACCCGCAAGCAAGGGAATGACAACAAAAACAATAACCGAAGTAATGAGTACATCGTAAGGAATGCTGATGCCATTAATGCCCAAAAGAAATTGAACGAGCGGCACAAAAGCGACCAAAAGTATCAGATCATTGGTTGCAACCTGCACCAAAGTATAGTTGGCATCGCCATCCGAGAGATAGGACCAAACAAAAACCATTGCTGTACAGGGTGCAACACCCAGCAAGATAGCTCCTGCGAGATAAGATTCTGCTTCTTCCGGACTCATCCAGGCCCCATAAATATATTTAAAAAATATCCAGGCGAAAAAAGTCATGGTAAAGGGCGCAATGAGCCAGTTTACGGTTACAGTCAATCCCAAGCCTTTCAGGTTATTGCCCACCTTGACAAGGGATCCGAAGTCGATCTTCGCCATCATGGGATAAATCATCAGCCAAATCAGTATGGCAATTGGGATATTTACACCCGAAATTTCCCATTTTGATATAAGCTCAATCCTATCTCCCAATAACTGCCCTATGCCGATTCCGACAACGATACAGATCAAAACCCAAAGGCTGAGGTATTTTTCAAAAAAGTCAATTTTTTTAGTTTCAGACATTTTTTTGGATATTTGGCACCAATTAGCAGATAGCAGGTATCAAGAAAAATAAATTGTGATAGAGTCTTGATACCTGATACTTGCTACCTGATACAATTTAAAGCTTCGCTTTCGCCATCACATAATACATCTCAGCCGCAATCTGCAGACTTCTTGCATCATAGGTGGCAGCTTCCTCAGGACTGTTGTCAGATTTTTTCGGATCAGCAAAAGGGAGGGAAATTCTAGCTTCGGCGCCAGCAACTAAAGGGCAGGCCTCGTCGGCGTCATCGCAGACCATAACCGCTAAAAAGCCTTTTTGGGGATTTTGAGCATCGCTGTATTTTTTCGAAAAACATTCCATTGCCGGAAAATCATCGGAAAAACGGACTTTATAGTGCGGATTTTTACCGCCGGGATTGTCAATCTTGAAACCGGCTCTTTCCAATGCCGCAACTGAACGGGCATTTAAGGCTGTAGCCTCGGTACCGCCGGAATAAGTGACAATATTTTTCAGTTCAAAATGCGCTGCGGCTGTCTGTGACCAAATCTGTGCCAGATGACTGCGGCGGCTGTTGTGTGTACAGATGAAAATAATTTCGCAGGTTTCATTTTTTTTCTGCTTTTCTCGAATGTATGCTGCAATTTTATCCAAAGATGCTTTGTGAGGTTCCTGAATGTTCTGAGTCAGTATTTTTTCGATATGTCCTGTCAATTTGGGATAAAAATTCATTGTTTCTGATTTTTATTTTTACCAATGTCTTTTCAGGCTGATCTGAAAGGGAGGCTTGTCCCTGCTCCATTTCGCTGCAGGAAAACAATAAGGCTGATAGAATAATCAAATAAGCTGTTTTCATAGTCGTAAAATTGCGATGAATTTTGATAAAAAAATATGACGAATATTATTATTTTTAATCGCAGGCCACCCGGGTACAGATTTGACAACTTTTTAAAAGTTGTCAAATCTAGGCGCGGGCGGGCGCATGCAAGCGCAGGTCAACAACAGTCATCGCAACCATTTTTGAGCTGCGCAAAAAAAACGCTGAAAACAGCTTCTGTCTTTTTCCAGACAATCGGATCGATACAGTAGCAGACTGATGTCCCATCTATTTCGCCTTTAAGCAGACCTACTTTTTTCAGTTCCTTCAGGTGCTGAGAGACGGTAGACTGTGCCAATGGCAGTGCATCGACGATATCGCCGCAGACACAGGCATTGGTCCAGATCAGGTATTGCAATATAGCAATCCTTGCCGGATGTGCCAATGCCTTAGCCATTTCGGCCAATTCCAGCTGCTCACCGGTAAAATGTTCTGTTTTGCTGAGTCCCACCTTTTTAGATTAAGAGTTTTACAGATTAGGAGATTCAAGACATTGCTTTATTTTACTCAAATGAATTGTATCGCAATATTACGATGATTGATTAAAAACAGCAAATTTGAGGTATTATTAATTTGTTAAAGGGTGAACAGTTTAATACCTTTTCAGGGTATCTCAAAAAAAAAAAAGCTAATTCCTCAAAATAAACAGATCAAAAATCTCAAACAAAGAGATCGGCGCTAAATAGCTACAGACTATCTTTAAAAAAAATATTATAAAAACATCCTGCAATTACTTGATAATAAGTTATTAAATACAATTATTCGCATTATTAAAATAAATATATATAGCCAATGGAACTTTTTGAAACATTTTGCGGTTGTTTATTTTGTATGCTTTTTTTAAGCATTCTTTTATATTCAAGAAAAATCTTCCGTACTATACAATGTATACATCCCAACATATAATTATCATGGCTATTTCACTCCACAAACATCAGTCTGTGTGAGGTAATATCCTATTACCTTTTATAAAAGCTCCGACAGATTGAAATATTTGTCGGAGCTTTATTATTTTTGCAGCTCTTATTCAGTAGCAGGTAGTAGGTATCAGGACAAACCTACCTGTTGTTTAAATATTTGATTAGAGTATTTTTCGATAGTCTTTATACCTGATTCCTGCTACCTGATACCAAAAAATCTATATATGTACAAACTTTTTCAACAGCTCGACCTCCCTGCTATAGACAAGGAAACCCTTGAATTTTGGAAGGAAAATGACGTCTTTGAACGCAGCGTCACCGAACGCGAAGGTATGACCAACTTTGTATTTTACGAAGGACCACCCTCTGCCAACGGTAAACCCGGCATTCACCACGTATTGGCGCGAAGCATAAAAGACACTTTCTGCCGATATCAGACCATGAAAGGCAAACTCGTACGCCGCAAAGCGGGCTGGGATACCCACGGTCTGCCAATTGAGCTTGCCGTTGAGAAAAAATTAGGCATAACCAAAGAAGATATCGGAAAGAAAATCTCCGTTGAAGAATACAATTTGGCCTGCCGTACTACGGTGATGGAATACACAGACCTTTGGGATGATGTGACTAAAAAGATGGGCTATTGGGTTGATATGAATAATCCTTATATCACCTACGAGAACGATTATATCGAATCCTGCTGGTGGTTGCTCAAACAACTTTACAATAAAAAAGATAAGGATGGCAGATCATTTTTATATAAAGGACTGACCATTCAGCCCTACTCTCCTGCGGCAGGAACCGGACTCAGCTCTCATGAACTGAATCTGCCGGGCTGCTATATAGAAGTGTCGGATAATACGGTAGTGGCATCTTTCAAGGTGCAACGCGACGAAAAATCGGCCTTCCTGTTTGAATCGGAAGATGAAGATGTGCGTGTACTGGCCTGGACGACAACGCCTTGGACTTTGCCAAGCAATACAGCACTGACTGTAGGTCCAAAAATCAAATATGTAAAAATTAAAACACATAATCCCTATACAAATATCCCTGTCAGCGTAATTCTGGCCGAGGATTTGGTTGGGAAATGGTTCGGAGATGGTAAAAATCAGGCTAAAGAAGAAGGCCGCAGCGAATCTTTCACAGGTGCACGGCTTTCCGGCATTCGCTACGAACAATTACTTGCCTTCGGCAATGAGATCGAAGATTTGGACGGTTCAACAGATGCTTTCCGTGTAATTCTGGGAGATTTTGTTACGACCGAAGACGGTACAGGTGTAGTGCATACCGCTCCTTCCTTTGGTGCCGATGACCGCAAGGCCGCTAAATCTTCCGGAATCGGTTCTTTGACTCTGGTGGACAAACAGGGCAAATTCCTGGATTCGGTAGGACCATTCTCGGGCCGTTATGTAAAAGATTATACTGATAATCCCAACTACAAAAGTGTGGATGTGGACATCGTTATCTACCTCAAGGAACAAAATCTGGCATTCAATGCCCAAAAGTACGCCCACAACTACCCGCATTGCTGGCGTACCGATAAGCCTATCCTTTACTATCCGCTCGATTCATGGTTTATCCGTGCTTCAGCGGCCAAGGAACGCATGTATGAGCTGAACAAAACTATCAACTGGAAACCAAAATCGACCGGTGAAGGGCGTTTTGGCGGATGGTTGGAAAATCTGCAGGATTGGAACCTTTCCCGTTCCCGTTTTTGGGGAATTCCGTTGCCGATCTGGCGCACAGCCGATGGGGAAGAAGAACTCTGCATCGACAGCGTAGCTCAATTGTATGACGAAATCGAAAAATCAGTAAAAGCCGGATTGATGGACAAAAATCCATTTGCGGATTTTACACCAAATGATTTTTCAAAAGAGAATTACAACAAAATTGATCTTCACAAACATGTTGTTGATAAACTGATATTGGTTTCTCCTTCAGGCAAAGCCATGCAGCGCGAAAGCGACCTCATCGACGTTTGGTTCGATTCAGGTGCTATGCCTTTTGCACAAATGCACTATCCTTTTGAAAATAAGGAACTGATTGACAATGCCCTGAACGGCAAAGGCGGAGAAGTAGCCTTCCCGGCCGATTTTATCGCCGAAGGTGTGGATCAGACCCGCGGCTGGTTCTATACCCTGCATGCAATTGCCACTATGTGTTTCGATTCCGTTGCCTACAAGAATGTGGTTTCCAACGGTTTGGTTTTGGATAAAAACGGACTGAAAATGTCAAAACGTTGGGGCAATGCTGTCGATCCCTTCTATTGTATCGGTAAATACGGAGCAGATGCCACCCGCTGGTATATGCTCACCAATTCACAGCCTTGGGACAACCTGAAATTCAGCTGGACCAATGTTTACAGCGATGCGGAAGGCAATAGTTACAATACTGATGACAATAAATTCAGAGAACTGCTGAAAGATAATCCGGATAAATACACGCAGACAGAAGGTTATTCCGACGGAATTTCCGAAGTACAGCGCAAGCTTTTCGGAACACTCTATAATACTTATACTTTCTTTGCTACTTATGCCAATGTCGATGATTTTGACGGAAACAGCATCAAAGATTATGATTTCAAAGCTGAAGTAGCCCTGGAAAAACGTCCTGAAATTGACCGTTGGATTATCTCCCTGCTCAATTCTCTGGTAAAAGAAGTAGATGCTGATTACAGTAATTACGAACCTACTTTGGCGGGACGTAAAATCGATATTTTTGTAGATGATCACCTCAGCAACTGGTATGTGCGCCTCTGCCGTCGCCGTTTCTGGAAAGGCGGTCAGGATGAAGATAAATTGGCTGCTTATCAGACGCTTTACTACTGTCTAACGACCCTGAGTAAACTCATGGCACCGATTGCTCCATTCTTCTCAGAGTTTTTATACCGCAATCTAAACGAGGTGACGAATGCTGAAAAGCACGATTCCGTGCACCTTTCTTTCTTTCCGACAGTAAACGAAGTCGCTATTGATAAAATGTTGGAAGAGCGTATGGATTATGCTCAGCGTATTTCGTCTATGGTACACTCGCTGCGTCGCGGACAGAAAATCCGTGTGCGTCAGCCCCTTCAAAAAGTATTGTTACCCATCCTCGATGATAGTTTCGAAACGCAGGTGGAGATGGTAAAAGATCTGATTCTTACTGAGGTAAATGTCAAGGAATTGGTTTATGTGAAAGATACTTCAGGCCTTATAAAAAAAGGCATCAAGCCCAATTTTAAAACCCTGGGAAAAAAATTGGGAAAACAGATGAAGGCTGCACAGCAGAGCATCGAAGCCATGACACAGGAAGATATTGCTGTATTGGAAAAAAATAACCTTTACAGCATTGAAGTGGAAGGCGAAAAAGTGGACATCAATCTTGAAGATGTGACGATCAGTTCTGAAGACCTGGAAGGATGGTTGGTTACCAATGATGGCGATCTGACTGTGGCCATGGATGTAAACATCTCGGAAGAACTGAAGGCCGAAGGCACTGCCCGCGAACTGGTGAACCGCATTCAGAATATGCGCAAGGATCAGGATTTTGAAGTGACAGACAGAATTGTACTCACTTTAGAGTCAAGCGATTATATCAAAGATGCGATTGCACAATTTGGCAGTTATATCTGCAATGAAGTTTTGGCAACTGATCTCCGTATAGTCGATTCGCTAACGACAGGACAGGAAGTTGAACTTATTGAAGGTGTTTCTGTTAAGATTACGGTGACGAAGAATTAGGATTAAAAATAAACCACAGTACACAAAGTTTTATATAGACGATAAACAAGTTAAAATATAAAAAATATGGATTTATTTTGTGGTTCTCTGTGAACCGAGGCTAGGCCGAGCTCCTCGAAAAACTCCGTGAACTCTGTTGTTAATAATACAAAAATTAAGACACATTAAACATCACCAATAATACATTTCGAGAATACCCTCTACCAAAACAATGAAAGTAACCGAACATTTCAAACAGTCGAAGGGTCAGACCCTTATCTCATTCGAGATTTTACCGCCGCTCAAAGGTGGAGGTATCAAAAGTATTTTTGAGACATTGGATCCGCTGATGGATTTCAATCCTCCCTTTATCGATGTAACCTATCACCGTCAGGAGTATATCTATCAGAGACAGGAATCCGGTTACTACGAAAAAACGGCAGTGCGCAAGCGCCCCGGTACCGTAGGTATCTGTGCAGCGATAATGAATCGCTACAAAGTGGATGCCGTTCCGCACCTTATCTGTGGTGGATTTACGGTAGAAGAAACCGAAAATGCCCTGATAGACCTCATGTTTTTGGGCATCGACAACGTACTGGTACTGCGCGGTGATCCTCAAAAATTTGAAGAAAAGTTCGAGCCGGAACCGGGCGGACATGCATATGCCCTCGACCTCGTAAAACAGGTGAAGGCCATGAATGACGGTAAATATCTGGACTCTACCATTATGGATGCCGAACCTTCTTCCTACTGCATCGGTATTGCCGGTTATCCCGAAAAACATTTCGAAGCACCTAATTTGGCCAATGACATCTACTTCCTGAAAAAGAAAGTAGAAGCAGGCGCACAATATATTGTGACACAGATGTTTTTCGACAATCAGAAATATTTTGATTTTGTTAAAATGTGCCGCGAAAATGGTATTGATGTGCCGATTGTACCGGGTCTGAAGCCGATTACCAAAAAATATCAGCTCAGCTCCATTCCGCGCCACTTCTATATCGATCTTCCGGAGGATCTGACAGTAGCCCTGCTTAAAGCAAAGGATGCCGAAGCGCGCCGTCAGGTAGGTATTGAATGGTGCATTGCACAGTCCAAAGAGCTGAAAGCAGCAGGTGTCCCATGTTTGCACTACTACACAATGGGCGATGTAAATACAATCAGACAGATTGTTGAGACGGTCTATTAGATTCGAGACTTTTGAAAAGAAAATACAAAATGGCAGCAGGAACTACCTGTTGCCATTTCTGTATATAATTTAACCCAGATCCGTCATTAGAGTTCGTGATGAAAGCCTAAATGGCAAAGAACCGAAGGACCGCGAAGCGAACCCCGAAGGGCTCAACATAGTGAAAATAAGTGCTCACGGAGTTTTTCGGGGATCAATATCACCATTTATCCCAACACAATTTCATGTTTGCTTTCGGGAAATTTATCCTCAAAGAAAAATTTCCATTTCATCTGTTCTTTGCGAACCGATAATCTGTCAATAATAGACTGGCAGCTTTCCCAGACATTATATTCTACGCGGCTTTTCAGCTCGCCCGACTCCAGAGCCTTCATATAAAACTGAATGGCCAGTTCGTAATCTTCCAGATAATAATAACAGGCACCAATTGCATTGAGACACTGTGCGGTTTCTTCCGGAAAGCGGAAAACGATCGTTTCATAAACTTTTATGGCCTCTTTGAATTGTTGACCTGTGAGCAGTTTTCCGGCCAAATTGATGAGCTGCATCGATCCGGCGTTTTCATCACTGATCGCCTCCACAAAACTCTGCTGCATATCTGAAGCTTCTTCCAGACTGATTCCATCTTCCGAAATGCGCGCATAAAGCTGCATACTGCCATCTTCTGCCAGGGCAACCGTCAGCGCAGGATTCTCTGAACTGCCCAAGGGCAGCCCCTTTTTTTGAAGATATTCTGAAACACCCTCCAAAAAGTACATCAGTCGGCCAAGTTCCACCATTGCTTCCCAAAAAGCATCGGGCGTGATTTTGTCCTGAAGATAATCCTCAATAGACTTTTTTACAAAATCCATCGTATTGTCTATGAAACCGTTGCGCTCAATTTCCGGCAAGTCCAATACCTGTATGGTGATTTTTCTGGCAGCATCAACGGCAATGACCATCTTGCCGTCTATGAGCAGAGGCTCTTCCGTCTCCTCATAAATAAGAATTCTAAATGCTTCGTCCAATTGTTGCAGGGCCTTGTCCAACTTATTTTCTTTGGACAGCTCCTTTGCTGTTTCTATTCTTTCGTAAAAATGCTGCATGCGTGCTGTTGTGCTAATTGTTTAGGACAAAGATAATGGATTTTACTAAATGACCGATTTGTGTAATAAAAAAGCAGCACCCTCGAGCACTGCTTTTATTATTAATTTCATCTTCACATCCGCATATCATCTCATCCTCACATCATCAATGTCTGCAACTGCAACCGCTTCCCTGAAAATTAACGCTCCCGCCATACCAGGGGAAGGCAGCCTTTTTGTCCATCAGTTCCCAGTAGAATTTGCCGCGTTTGCTGTTTTTGTTGCCAATTTCGTTCATCGTTTCGGTATCGTATAAACGGCCGTTTACCATGGTATAGCGCACCGAATTAGTATTGTAAATATCTTTGATCGGATCTTTGTCCAACACAATCAGGTCGGCCAGTTTGCCCACTTTCAGTGAACCGATTTCATCTTCCAGACCGATATAAGCGGCACCATTGATAGTAGCAGCCTGCAAAGCCTGCAGATTCGTCATACCGCCCTGCTGCAGCATCCAAAGTTCCCAGTGTGCGCCAAGTCCCTGCAGCTGTCCGTGAGCACCAAGATTGACCTTCACACCGGCATCAGCCAGTTTTTTACAGGATTCAGAAACGAGGATATGACCGTTTTTGTACTCCTCATCAGGAGCCATTGAGCGGTGTCGTGCGCGGGTATTCACCATGCCATGGGGGTAGAAATTCATCAGTTTTTTCTCTTCCCAAACATTGCTTTTCTGATAGAAATAATTTTCACCGTTCAAACCTCCATAATTAACAATCAAAGTAGGCGTATAACCTGTTTTGCTGCTGCCCCACATGGTAGTAACATCTTTATAAACCGGGGCAATTGGGATGTTGTGCTCAATGCCGGTATGTCCGTCAATCACCTGTGTGAAGTTGTGGAAAGAGGTCGATCCGCCTTCTGGAACCACCAGCATATTCAATTCGCGGGCAGCCTGAATGACCTGTTGACGCTGTTCACGGCGCGGTTGATTGTAACTTTTTACAGAATGTGCACCAAAGGCCTTGGTACGGCGCAGCGCCGAACGGGCATCGTCCAAACTGTTGATGACCGCTTTGAAGTCGCCTTCGGCACCATAAAGGATGATGCCTGTTGAATATACGCGCGGACCGGCTATTTCACCCGATTTTACCAATTCCGCCAGACTGAATACCGTCTCGCTCAATGCAGAAGGATCGTGAACGGTGGTCACACCATAAGCCAGATTGGTATAAAACTGCCAGTGTTTCTGCGGCATCTGACCTGCTCGGAAAGCACCTACGTGTGCGTGTACGTCCACCATGCCGGGCATGATGGTTTTGCCTTTGGCATCATAAACTTTGGCATCGGCAGGGATTGTTACCTTGCCCGCCGGACCAATTGCTTCAATTTTATTGCCATTGATAACAATAGTACCGTTTTCAATCACCTCATTGCCTTCCATCGTAATGATTTTGGCACCTTTGAAGGCAATACGTCCGCTAGCTGCATCCGATTTGTATTCCAATCCAATTTTTAATCCGGCTGTATCCAATGGCGGAATGCTGTCGGGCGCTCCTTCCATGAAAGCAAAACGCTCATTGAGCGGAATGCTGAAATACTCGTCACCCAAGGTCCAGTGTACTGTTTTGCTGTCGCCAGACCAATGCAGATTCAATCCGGCATCGCGGGTAATTTTTGTAACCGGTACAACGGTGCTTCCTCCATCAATGTCCAAGGTTTTGCCTGTAGGCGGCATTGCCGCAACATAAGCCTGATGCAGATTGACAAAGGCGACCCACTGATTGTCGGGGCTCACTGAAAATCCATTTCCGTATTTCGATTTTAAAAGTGTCTTTTTGTCATTTCCGCTGAGGTCGGCGCTCATGAGTTCCTTTGTAAGGGAACCAAAGAAATAGCCCCCCGATTGGAAGAAAATGCGTTTGCCGTCGGCACTGAAAACTGGGGCAGAACCTTCATCGATGATGAGTGTTTCCTTGCCGCCGCTTGCCGGAATCCAGTAAATACCGGGTTCTTCGCAGAAAGCAAATCCCTGATCTGCATTGCCCGGAGCTCTTTGGAAGACGATTTTTGATCCGTCCGGCGAGAAGGAAGGACTATGGAAAATGCCTTTTTCGCTACTCAATTTCTGACTTCCGCTGCCGTCGAGGTTTATTTTGTAAATAGCACCGGTTGCTTCATCGTTCCAAGTGCTGTAAACTATGCTTTTACCGTCTGCAGAGAATGCAGGTTCGTATTCAAAATCTTTAGCTGTGGTAATACGTACAGGTTTTCCGTTCGGCAGTTCTTTTTTCCAAAGATAACCGATAGCGTGAAAAACCAGCATTTTGCCGTCGGGAGAAGTAACTGCCTGACGGATGACTTTGGCTGTTTCTTTTTCGTTGTATACTTTGTATTTAAAATCCAAAGCATCGGCAATTTTCATATCCACCTCCACTTCAAAGGGGATATTGGCAGCTTCCAAGGTTTTGGTATTAATTTTATTGATTTTACCGCCGTACCAGATGATGAGGTTTTCATTATCGGGCAGCCAGGCAAAGTTGGGATAAACCCCAAAAAGACACCAGGCCTCCTGCTGATCCTTGTTCAATTTGTCAAAAATTGGCCACTCGATGCCTGTTTTCAGGTCGCGCAGAAAGAGCACTGTTTTTGTGCCGACTCGACGTATAAAAGCTAGATGATCGCCTTTCGGAGAAATCTGCGGACGGGCAGAACCGCCGGGACCGCCGGTCACATCACTCAGTTCACCCGTAGCAAATTCGTAGCGGCGGATAGCATAGATTTGATTATTGGGGTCTTTGTTGTACTGAAAATATCCGCCCGGATACATATCCTCGCAAAAATATAGGTATTTGCCGTCGGCAGAAACTGTCGGTTCGTTGACATCCTGCTGATCATTCTTTTTGGTGGTAAGCTGAATTCCGCCACCGCCGGATTTGTGGTACATCCACATCTCGCCGGCACCTAGTGAACGGCCCGAGGTAAAGTGTTTGCGGGCAATAAGGTAGTTAGCGTCGGATGTCCATACTGCATTATTCAAAAGTCGGAAATTTTCTTTAGTCAGCTGTTTGGCCTCAGATCCGTCTGCATTCATGGTCCAGATGTTATCGCCACCGCCTGCATCGCTCGTAAAGGAAATTTTTGTTCCGTCGGGACTGAAACGCGGTTGAACCTCAAAGGGCAGACCACTGCGGATAGCTTTTGCTTTTCCGCCGCTGACTGGCATTGTATAAATATCACCCAGCATGTCGAAGACGATCTGTTTGCCGTCGGGACTCACATCGAGGTTCATCCAGGTACCTTCATTGGTATTGAATTTGACCTCTTTGAAGTTCCATCCTTCTCCAGGATTGGCCACATCCCATTTCTTTTTGTCTTCCTGTGCGTTAGCGCAGACGGCAAAGCCCAAAAGGGCTATCAAAATTTTGTTTTTGAGCATATTGATATTATGATAACATATTAATATTTAATACATTTAAAAGTTCACAGGTAAAATTATTACCTGTTAGTAATTTGTAAAGTTATAACAGTAGGGGCGGATTGTCAAAATTAATTCGATAGAGATAAG
Organism: uncultured Bacteroidota bacterium; assembly: GCA_903854205.1. GTDB lineage: Bacteria > Bacteroidota > Bacteroidia > Chitinophagales > Saprospiraceae > Saprospira. The sequence continues at coordinate 20,069 of CAINVS010000086.1, forward strand.
AAATAATTGGATGGGTTTTAAAATTATTTAATGAAATTATACTTGCAGCGAATAAGAACCTTCACCTTAAATGGTTGTTAACTATTAAATTTTTAAATAAACTTCTTATGCAAAAAACTTATCTTATAGTTGGCGCCTCATCCGGCATTGGCCGTCAGGCAGCATTACAATTAGCAGCAGCTGGTCACAGAGTAATCGGCACTTACAACAAACACCCGATGTTTAATGAAACTGATTTATTGGAATACCATTCCCTAAATATTTTGGACGAAAATCCTGATTTCAATTTCCTGCCCGAAAATCTCGACGGTTTGCTCTATTGCCCCGGCAGTATAAGTTTGAGACCTTTTGCGAGAATTAAACCGGAGGATTTTGCCGCCGATTATCAACTGCAGGTATTGGGCGCAGTGAAAGTCATTCAGGCCGCATTGCCCAAATTAAAAAATGCAGAAAATCCTTCTATTGTACTGTTTTCAACTGTAGCTGTACAGCTGGGATTGAGTTTTCACAGTCAGGTGGCAGCTTCTAAAGGCGCTATTGAAGGACTGACACGTGCCCTGGCCGCAGAATTTGCACCAAAGATCAGGGTCAACTGTATTGCACCTTCCCTGACCGACACTCCGCTGGCTGCTTCATTGTTGAGTACTGAGGAGAAAAAAGAAGCAAATGCACAAAGACATCCGCTCAAGAAAATTGGAACAGTAGGGAACATTGCCGACATGGCAGAATTCTTATTATCAGAAAAGGCTGCATGGATAAGTGGACAGATTCTGCATGTAGACGGGGGATTAGCCGCACTTAAGGTATAGCTCAAAAGTTATTTATAGCGTTCAAATACCTATTCTTTCAGGCCTAGTGCCAATGGGCTGTACTATTTTACTTTAATCATAAAATACAGCAGACTAATACTGATAATAATGAAGGCTTTTTTGTAATTTTGCAGCAAATTTAAACGACCTTGTTACAGACTACCCTGCATACTAATGTACAATTCCGCAAGAAAACAGGAATCCTCCTGTTTTTGATGCTATTTTTATATGTACAGTCAGGTGTTTGGGCTCAGCCGCAGGCAGGCAACAAACTCATTGCAGAAGATATCAGCCCGGTTGTTGAAACAAATCCTGTCGTTGAATCTGCCCCCATTATTAAAATTGAGCGCGAGCCATCCAAAGATTTCGGATTCGAAAAATTGGACGTACAAAAGTCAGACCTTAAAAATAGAAAAAATAATTACAAAGCAGGGGAGATAGACCGGAGTTACCAGGTGAATAACCCTTTTGACATGGAGGATCTCAGCAACCCCTTCAATTTGCCGCGAAAAGGTTCAAATAGTCGCCACAATTTTAAGCAAAAGGAATCGAAGGATATTGAAAAATTCTTTAATAGCCTTTTCGAATACAAGGCATCTCAAAAAAAGACGGTTGTCAATAAAAAACCTGAAGTTGTAGCCCCTTATTGGATCCTCTTTTCCATGCTCGGTATTCTTTCCTTTTTTACCTATATGCTGGTATCCTACAAGGGCGAGTTAAAAAAAACCATGCAGGCTTTTGGCAGTTCCACTTCTGCAGGACAACAATACCGCGATCAAAAAAATATTTTTACTCCCTACAGCTTATTTTCTTATAGCCTTTTTGTGCTGGCGATGGGTCATTTTGTTTTTGTTGCCGGTAACCTTTGGTTGAGTTCAAAAGAATTAGAACCCAATTGGTCTTTTCAAAATCTTTTTCTCTCCATTCTTGGTGTATCAGGAATTTTCTTTCTGAAACACAACCAGGTACGGATGATCGGATCAATTTTCCCATTCAAACAGCAACTCGATTATTATAACTTTATCATCTCAAACAGCAATAAAGTAATGGCCTTTGTCTTTACTCCACTGCTGTTTTTATTGGTTTATTCTCCCGACCCTGTTAAGTTTTTTACACTCTACACAGCACTGTCCCTTCTGGGTCTGTCTTATCTTTACCGATATTTTAGAAGTGCAGTTGCAGCAAGTGATATAATATTGGTAAATAAGTTTCATTTTTTTATTTACCTTTGCAGCGTTGAGCTAGCCCCAGTGCTCTTATTGTTAAAATTATTATCTATCATCTAACCCCCCATAAGCTGAGCATGCAGTCAGCGGAAAGAAAAGACAGGCTCCGTCCGGTAGAAAGTATTTTGGTAACCCAATTAACTACTCCCAATAATCAGGCACCCTATGACCGTTTGGTCGAAAAGTATGGTGTCAAAATTGACTATAGACCTTTTACAGAAGTTCAGCCTGTCACGGCTAAGGACTTCCGTAAACAAAAGGTAAATCTGGAAGAGCACAGTGCCGTTATTTTTACCAGCAAAAGCGCTGTAGATCATTATTTTCGCGTTTGCGACGAAATGAGATACAAGGTTCCTGCGGAAATGAAGTATTTCTGTATTTCAGAGGCTATTGCCCTCTATTTGCAGAAACATACCACCTACCGCAAACGCAAGGTATTTTTTGGCACAAGAACGCTTCAGGATCTTAAGCCGCACCTTATCAAGCACAAGAAAAAGGAAAAATTTCTCCTGCCCTGTTCTAATCTTGGGAAACAGGCCTATGTGAGTTTTTTGCAGGAAAATGAATTTAACTACTCAGAGGCAGTAATGTACCTCTCTGTCAGTTCTGATTTGTCGGATCTTGAAAATGTTACCTACGATCTTCTGGTATTTTTCAGCCCAATCAGTATCGATTCTCTTTACGAGAACTTTCCTAATTTCAAACAGAATAACACGCGTATTGCCGCTTATGGCGATACTACCGCTCATGTACTTTTAGATAAAAAACTGATTCTTGACATCATGGTTCCCGACCCCAAAAATCCGCATATTACATCAATGGCTGAGGCGATTGAATGTTATATTAAGGAAGTGAGACAACTGGCTTAAGGAAAGATAAAAGATAAAAGATAAAAGATAAAAGATAAAAGATAAAAGATAAAAGATAAAAGATAAAAGATAAAAGATAAAAGATAAAAGATAAAA
>CAINVS010000087.1 GCA_903854205.1 uncultured Bacteroidota bacterium
ATTGCACCTGGAACCTGAGCATTGTTAAAGGTCTGACCGATAACAGTTGAACCATTAACACTTACAGAATAGTTTGAACCGTCAATAGAAGGTAAACCGCCGCCCATTGTCAGTTCTACCAGAGCTGATCCGTCTGAAAGACAGTTATAGCCTGAAGTTGCGACAATCGGATTCAAATTACAGAAATCAGGACAGTTGACCAGATTATAAGTAAAGACTGCAGTTGTAGAATCTGTACAACCGCTTGTGTCAGTTACAACAACTGTCCATGTATCACCATCACGAACTGTGAAGCTAAAAGGAACACTTGTCGGAGAACCTGCAAGGGTAAATGTACCATTACCGGAACCGCTTGTGCCGCTTAAAGTAATAGTGTACAATGAACCATTGGAAGCAGGATAACCGCCGGAAATACTTATAGTTGCTGTAGCTGAATCACCACCTGGGAAGCAGGTATAAACCGTGCTGTCAATAGGAGAGGGGTTGATTCTTACAGGGTTTGTAATGCAAGGATCATTACAGAGAGTTGCATTTACAACAATTGTTTCAGAACAACTGGAGCCATCAGTTACTACAATGGTATAAATGTCAGCTGCAGGAATTTGGAAAGTTACAGCAACACCATTAGCTGTAGTTCCCGTAATTGTGTCACCCAAAGTATTGGTAATAACATAACTGAAAAGACCGCCATTATATGCAGGAAGTCCGCCGCTTGGTGTGAAAGTAATTTCGCATACCTGTGGATCATAGAAACTGCTGACATTTATATCCTGCAGGAATACTACTGGGGCACCGTTTTCAATACTTGCACTCGGACAAATAAGCTGTCCCCAAGTAGTATCATTATCAGCTAAGGCAGATACATAATATACAGTGTTAAACAATGGATTTCCGAATGAACCGGAACCATTGGTATTATTAACAAAAACTCTTGGACCAAAACGCAACGAGTCGATATAAGTGAAACCTGATCCTGCAAGCGGACTGGGTATGCTTACTGCACTGTGCATGACATAACCTGTATCGAGACAGCCTGGAATATCAGTAGTAGAAAGTCCCAAAGGATCGAGCATAATACTTGGGAAAATACTGTCGCCAAAACAGATAAATGCAGTGTCATTGCTGTTGAATCGGATGGTGTCGCCCAATTCAGTTTCATATTGAGAATCACCTGCATAAACTTCGATCTCATCGATATACTCGATAATATACTGACCCTGATCACCTGGAGAACCGCCGTCGATTTGCAATGCATAAACATCACCGGGTGTCAGACAGCAGATGCTGAATGTTGTACCGTTAAAGTCGGTAGAACCTGCGTAAAGTGGTGTGAGTCCCGGACTGAGACGGGTTCCGTCAACTGTAAAGGTAGCAGGAGCCAAACCGCCGTAACAGCTTGTACCATTCAATAAATCATAAACAGCAAAATTCAAACGTTGCATTCCAATATAAGCACGCAGGCGAATTTCAATAACACCGCTTGAAGGCACAACAAAATAATGCCAAACCGTCTGATCCGCACGCAAGGTAGGATTGGCATTGGAAACAGGCTCTCCTGCCAATCTTTCAATACAGGAACGAACATTGGTTCCGGCAACTGCCTGAAAAGGAATGTTTTGGCCTACACCTTCCACAGGGATTCTATACATAGTATCCTGCATGGCAAGACAAAGAATGTCATTTCCGGGAGGATTCAACAAAGGATCAGCCACACTTGGATCGTATAACCAGGTTTTAATATTCTGAGTGCTTAAAGGTGTTAAGTTATCAGAAGGATCTACCATTGCATAGTAGTTATAGCCGGGTTCAAGACATGACTGACGAATAATAGCACTGAACTGGGAATTTCCAAAAAAGCCGTTCAGTCCACCATCTGCGGCTGCCATATTGCTAAGATTGGCACAGGAATAATCTGCAGGCACACCCGGTGCAAAACGGCTGTCATAGCCGAAAAATGCTGAGTTTTCACTGTAGATTGCACTTTCGTAGTCAGTTTCAAAATAGATACGTCCGCTGTTCGGCGCCACGAAGTTAGTCCATACAGACTCATTCATTGTGCCGTTATTGGCAGCAGGGTGATTGTAATCGTATGCGTGATACTGATTGGGGTTTGAACTTGTATGCTGTTGACCGGTCTCGCCAAAATCGTTGCCGCCATCATAAGCGCAGCCGAAATTGAGTACACGGGTGGCAGGAGAGCTTGCGCCTGAACTTACTGCAGTAGTATTGATAACTGAACTTGGAGAAGTGCAGGGAAGGTCTTCCACATTTGGTGGAGTGCCTCCCAATGCATTGATACGAACCTGATAATAACCTCTTGTGCCGCCATTGTCAGCTGTAAGCTGAACATAATAAGTCTGTCCGGGATGTAATTTCTGGTAGCTGAAAGGAGATATAGGGTCGCAAGCTGAAAGGGTTATTTCAGCCTCAGGATCAATTCCCAAAAAATCAGTACCATCTGAAAATTCTACGTGGGAAAGATATTCAAATTTGTTTTTTATCAGAGTCAGTGTAGGAATTTGAACACCGGTAACACAGCTGTTTCCATCTGATGCATGATAGATTTCAAAATAGGTTCCAATATCTGTGCCTCCAAGGTCGGTTGTAATTTCAACCTCACCGCCTGCAGGAGCTACAAAAGCAAACCATACAGAACCATTTGCGGAAACGTCACCTCGATGTGGCTCATTGGGCTCTAATGTTGCTGAAGGACACCAGCCATAAGTATAAGTGTTGTTTACATTTAGAAGAGGTGTACTGCAAATAGCATCGGGTAAATAGTTTACAACTAGAGGCAAACGAATTACCTCAAAAGTGATGGTATAAGTCTGAGTTCCGCAACCTCCACCTGTACCAGTTGTTGTAAATGTTTGTATATTTGAACCGGGAGCTGCCGGAACAGTAATATTTACATTCTGATTAGCAGAGCTAAGGTCTTCATCAATTGTATTTCCGAAAAGACTTATTGCTGTAAAAAAGTCATTTTCATATGCCCGCCAATCAAAATTCATTGAAGTAGGAACATCAGCCGGACAAACATAATCATGGTCAAAGAAAATGCCATCATTTTGCGGATTAATATTGCCACTTGGCGCATTGATTGTCCAAGGACCATTATTGGCATCAATTCCGGCATAATTTACACCACCAAGAATACCTGCGGCGTAGGGATTATTGTTTACAAATCCCAATGTATTGTCCTGGGTATTAAATTCAAATACAAAATCGCTATCTCCTGAAAGGAAACCATCGCAGTCAATATTGTTCTGGACAGAACAACTCAACATACGTACCTGAACTCTCGCTTGTGCTGATAGCGAATTTTGTAGAACAAATGAGAATAAAATCATCAGGACACTGTAGCGTATCCATTTGTAAGCATGCGTCATAAAAACCAAGTTAGTTATTAATATTATAGGATAATATTCTACTTTTCTATAAGATTCGATTTGTAAAATAAAAAGCACTTAAAGATTGAAAAATGATAAGTAACTGTTAGTCAGTCGATTTATCGCATTCCGAAAACTCAAAGTGATTCATTAGTTTACAAAAGGGCTTTCTTCGGAACTAAGTTAAGAAAAAATTAAAGTTCTGCACATTTTTATAAATAAATTTGTTCTTATATGAATTGCTTTCGTTCATAGTAATACAGAAAGGTATTTTTTGAAGGGCTTTTACTATATTTGCTTCGTTTTTCTCAAAAAAATTACTAACATTGCCTTAAGATTATCAGATTTTAGATTTTCAGATTACAAGTCTGAATTCTATCAGATATTCTGACAATCTGAATTCTGACAATCTGACAATCTAAAAATGAACATACTGAACGATTACGATATACGCCAGACCGGCAATTTGGAACTGCTTGCAAAACAAGTGGTTGAAGGTTTTATTATAGGTCTGCACAAGTCACCTTTTCACGGTTTTTCGGTTGAATTTGCCGAACACCGCATCTATAATCCGGGTGAAGCCACTAAAAATATTGACTGGAAAGTCTTTGCACGAACCGATAGGCTTTATTCAAAACAGTATGAGGAAGAAACTAATTTGCGTTGCCAAATTGTAATTGACGCATCTTCTTCCATGTATTTTCCCGAAGCGCCCATTAAAAAAGGTCAGCCATTTGCCAATAAAATAGCATTTTCTTCATTGGCAGCTGCCTCTCTCATACATTTGTTGCAGAAACAGCGAGATGCATACGGCCTCTCAGTTTTTGGCGAAACACTTGAACTGCATACGCCCTGTAAATCGAGTACGCAGCATCGAAATATGATTATGTCGCAACTTTCCGGTTATTTGGATAATACACAACGTAATAAAGGTACTAATGCTGCACAATGTCTGCATCAAATTGCAGAGGCAATTCACCGACGTTCACTGGTCGTAATCTTTAGTGATATGTTTGAATCCTCTGAAAATCCGGAAGATCTTTTTTCTGCTTTACAACACCTTAAATACAATAAACATGAGGTGATCATGTTTCACGTAGTTGACAAACAACATGAAATTGATTTCGATTTCGATAATCGCCCCTATATTTTTGTGGATCTTGAAACCGGAGAAAAAGTAAGACTACAGGCCAATCAAGTAAAAGATTATTACGTAGAACAGGTTCAAAAATACAAACAACAGCTTAAAATGAAGTGTTTACAATATAAAATAGACTTTGTAGAGGCGGATATAAATGAGGGATTTAAACAAATATTGATGCCTTATCTGATGAAACGCGGCAAACAGTATTAAATATTTAGTATTTAGTAGAGTGTAGAGAGTAGAAAGTACTTGATCATTGTGCTCCTAACTCATAATACCCGGCTCTTTTCGTTTCACAGTCCTTCCGCATCTCTTTGATCTTTCGTTTCACGGACCTCCGGTTCAACTTTTACCTTATTTCATAAATGAAAAAACTTATCGTATTGTTTCTTGCTGTTACAGTGGCATCCTGTACTTACACAGAAAAAATTAAAGATGGTGAAACTGCTTACGATAGAAAACAGTTTTCTATTGCTATTCCTATGCTGACTAAAGAGTACAAAAAGGCTAAAACAACACAGGAAAAAGGAAAAAAATCTTTTCAGCTGGCAGAATCTTATCGACGTACCAACCAGTACGATAAGGCTGCAGAATGGTTCGCCATTGCTACTAATGAACGCTACAATGCAGATGCTCCCTTGAAAAATGCGCAAATGCTGCAACAGGCACAAAAATATGAGGAGGCTATAGCTGCTTACCGCACAGCAGGCCGAGATGCCGGAAATTCCAATAAATACTTAGAACAGATTGCAGCCTGCCGTCAGGCAAAACAATGGCAATCTGATGCGCCAAATAATGAGTTTTTAATTGAAACCCTACCTATTAATAACTCAGCAACAGATTTTTCTCCAATTATTTTAAACAAAGACCAGATAATTTTTTCTTCAGATCGTGCCGAAAGTGATGGTAAAGACAAATACAAATGGACAGGCCAAAAATATTTCGACCTTTATGAATGGGAAAGAAGCGATGACAGCATTAAACGATTTGCTGCTCCGGGAATAAATCCTAAATTTCATCAGGGCAATTTAGTTTACAATAAGGATCAGTCCAAAATGTTTTTTACACAATGCGGAAGCGATAATAATGAAGGAATCGACTTTTGTAAAATAATGATGTCGGAGAAAAATGGCGAAAGCTGGTCTGAACCCAAAGAAGTTCGTTTTGGAACGGATAATTACAATTATATGCATCCCACTCTCGATCCTGATGGCAAATGGCTTATTTTTGCTTCAAATGACAAAAATGGTTTTGGCGGCTATGACCTTTATATAAGCAATTGGGTGCCAAGTGAAAACCGTTGGTCAGAAGCCAGAAATTTAGGATCTGCCATTAATACAAAAGGGAATGAAGTATTTCCTTATCTCGATTTGGATACATTGTATTATTCATCTGACGGATTACCCGGTATGGGCGGACTAGACATCTTCAAAGCCCCCAAGGTTTATGAGCGTTGGAAAGATCCGGTCAATCTGCGAGCACCTCTCAATTCCGGTGGTGATGATTTCGGAATGGTTATGGATCCATATACTTTAAAATCGGATACAGTGCTTCAGATCGGATTTATTTGTTCCAATCGCAAAGGCGGAAAGGGCAGTGATGACATTTACCGTTTTGCGAAAAGATTGCCCAAACTGCCTGAAATTCCTGTGGTTGTTGATACTCCCAAAATTGTGATGAAACTTAATTTCGAGGGATTGGTTAAAGAAAAAATTCTGTCTCAACCCGGAAACCCTAATTCTGCAGTTACAGGATACAAAAATCTGATGGGTGCAACTGTACGTCTCAGTACCGCCGATACTGCCTGGTCAGTGGGATCTGATGTTGATGGATCTTTTAGTGCCAATTTACAACCCGGAAAACTCTATTTTTTACAGACAACCAAAAACGGCTATTTTTCGGCCAATGATACTGTAAGTACCATGGATATTGTTCTTACAGCAGAAAATCCGATACAGACTGTCTCAAAAGAAGTATTTCTTACACCTATATACAAAGGCAAGGAAATTGTCCTGAAGGATGTGAAATTTGATTATAACAAATGGGATATTCGTCCGGATGCTGCAATTGAATTGGATCAATTGGTAGTTCTTTTAAAACAAAATCCAGAATTAAATATTCTGATGACTTCACATACCGACTGTCGTGGCAGTGACCGCGATAATATGCTGCTATCACAACGCCGTGCAGAGTCAACTATGCAATACCTCATTGTAAAAGGTATTTCTGAAGGCAGACTTAAGGCTAAAGGCTTTGGGGAAACAACTCCTGCTGCAGTTTGTGAATGTACTGCCTGTACAGAAGATCAGCATCAGGAAAACAGAAGAACCAGTTTTGTGATTTTGGAATAATTAGATAATAATTAAGTTATAAAAAACAGGCTATTTCACAATGAAGTAGCCTGTTTTTTCTTTTTATCTCTATGGTTTTGTCACTATTGAACGGTCCAATGAAATTTGGGATTACTCAAAGGCAGTTTCGATAAATCCAATTGTTTGGCAATTATAGAAATCTCATTTCCTTTCAGTCTGCCGTTTATTATCAGAATACTGTCTTTATTTGAATATTGAAAATTTAATTGAGATTCGGAATTGTCATAATCTTTGAGGATTAGAAGGCCTTTTTCTTTGTCTGAACTCAATTTAAAATCCTTCATTTTGTCCTGCATGTTTTGTACAATGAAATAACTTCTTCGATGAATAAAAATTCGTCTCCACCTTTTTTTGTCATTTGTTAATGAGGCTAAGCTGTCTCCATTCAATACAAATTGTTCTACTTCATAGGCACCGTGCAAATAGGGGCGGGGAGCGCTGTCATCATTGTAATTGCCGCTTTTTATAAAAGGAAAAAGTCCGTTTATTACCAATAATAATAAAAGTATAATTTTAAAAGACCAATACAATTTTGGATTGATTTTAGGATGCCATTTTTCCTTTAATTCAATTGTTTTCTCACTGATAAAAAAACTGTAAAGTTTATTAAAATCAACTGAGATAATGAGTGAGCTCAGAAATAATAAAATACCAGAAAATAGTTTTACCGAAATGTCAAAAGCAAGATTTAACATCAGGACATTTGTCATAACAGCAGCAGCAATCAATGAACCCAATAGTCTTGTTCTTCTGAACAGTAATAAAATTGCCGGCATCAGCTCCAGTATGCCACTAAAAACAGTGTAGCTGTAGGAAGATCCCATTGAAGACCAAAAAAGTAAATCATGAGAAATCTGCCCTAGCGGAGTAAAAAGTGTATTGGGTTCCGGAAAGAAAAACTGAACTTTAAACAGTTTGCTGAATCCGTAACTGAACAGATGCATGGAAAGATAAGTACTGCTGATCAAAGTCAACAAAAAGCTGTAAAAGCCTTTTTGGGAGTCACTCTTTTCAAAAATTTTCCAGATCAATGCAGCACTTGAAGATAATATCAACAACAATCCGCAGTGAATATACAAGCCTGTTGAATCAGAAGCAAGTCGATAATCCGATTCACTGCTCCACCCGAGAAAAGAAACAGCAACCCATTTTGCCATTGATTCGAAAAGTGGGGCAATCAATCCCGGTAAATTGGGAATAATTGACTGTTCAAAGGGCAAGGTGAGTATAAATAGACTTGTAAAAATGAGTGCGAATCGGAGTCTCAAAACTTTAAATTAAGGGTTTAGGAAAAAATAAAGACACAAAGTTTAGCGCTGTGTCTTTACTAATACTATTTTACTTAAGCCATTGAATTTCTCTTACCTTTAATCAGACCTGCAGCAATCGAAACAATAATTATTGCATAGATGGCACAAATAATTACAAATAAAGGCGCATTGCCGTCATTGTTTCCACCTGTTGGTAAAGAAACCGGCAATTCCGCCTTATCTGTTTCTTTTTTCTTTTTACCTTTTTTATCTTTTATCTCATTTTCAGGAGTACCCTTTTCCTCATGCTGCAATTCCTTTTTCTCGGTCTTGGAAGTTTTATTGTCAAAGCCTTCAAATTCAATGCCCTGAGGGTATAATTTTTTAAGGCTGTCCAAGTCGATATTGGGATTTTTACAATAAATCTGATTCACAACTGTGTCGGTCATTTCATAATCGCTGCCATATTCTCTGGCGTATTCTACGACCGTAGAATCATTGATTTTTTTGATTTTGTGCATTTGAGCAGCGGGAAGTCCAAAATCATCTTCAGGTTGTTCATCGGGCAGGAAAAAGTCCATGTCGCCGGCATGACTTTTGAATGCGATGTATTTTGTTTGTGATTGGGCGCTAAGAACCCAAAAAAGGCAAAAGCAGGATAACAGGAATTTCATAAGTTAGATTTTTAAGATTTATTTATTTATTTCTTTTTTGCAATGATGCAGTTAAAATAGAAAAGGATGTGTGTTACCACACAATTTTTACTCCTTTTAACATTTTAGCCAACTTTTTCTTTTGTACTATATAAGCAGCCTTTTAAAATTATAGCATTTGCTATAGTTCCCTTTTCCTGGATTTTTCCATCGGGATTGTAATTTGTAAAACTGCCATATTTTAATTTCATATCTTTCAGCAGCCTATCGATATAAGTTATGAAAATATCAATCTTAACGCCTTCCTTTATTCTGTCATAAATAAAGCCTTCCAATCGAACTTATCTATCCACATTAAGTTTGGCAGGAGGAAAATTTAGTTTGATTTCTTAAGATTTAAGGTTTTGAAAAAAGACCAAGAGAAAAAAAAGAACCACTGATTTTCTAAAGGATTTTTAATCGCGGATGTTAACTAGCTTTAATTTAGTCTAAATTGACAAGAAAATGCCTATCTTTGCGAACTGTAAAAAATATTTGACCGCCGCTTTTTTCAAAATAAAAAAAGTGTGTGTTGTAAATACTTAAAGCTTTTTTTTAGAAAGATGCAGATGTAACGAATCTCTTAGAACACTAATTATACATGGCAAAAATATCTATCAACCTGCAAAAAGGAACGGTTGAAAAAGAAAAGACTAAGGGTGAGGTAATTGTAGGTATTGACCTCGGTACCACAAACAGCCTTGTTGCTTATATAAATACGGAAGGTTTTCCTGTTACTGTAAAAGACAGTGATGGCAAAAATGCCCTTGTTCCATCTGTAATTTGGTTCAATGGTGAGCAGACAGTTGTAGGAACTGCTGCGAAAGATAAACTGATTGAAGAGCCTCACAATACTATTTTTTCGGTAAAAAGGCTTATGGGGAAATCCTATAATGACATACGCGATTATCAGGGTTTTTTCAGCTATACAGTAATAGATAACGATACTGACGAAAGGCTGGTAAAAGTTAGGGTAGGAGATAAATTTTATAATCCAATAGAGCTTTCCTCTAAAATTTTATTTGAGCTGAAATTACGTGCTGAAGCTGCTTTGGGAATGGAAATTCAAAAAGCTGTTATAACAGTTCCGGCTTATTTCAATGACGCTCAGCGTCAGGCTACCAGAGATGCAGGCCGTTTGGCCGGACTTGATGTGCTTCGCATTGTGAATGAGCCTACAGCTGCCAGTTTGGCTTATGGAATCGGACTTAACAAAGATGAAGTTAAAACAATTGCAGTTTTTGATTTAGGCGGCGGAACCTTTGATATTTCTATTCTCCGCATAGATAATGGAATTTTTGAAGTGCTTTCTACTCATGGCGATACTTTCTTAGGCGGAGATGATTTTGACAGAGCCATCATGCAGTATTGGATGACTCAAAATGTTATAGATCCTCAACTTTTGCAGGAAAATAGAGCTTTAGCTCAGGACCTTCGTCTTCGTGCGGAAGCAGCCAAAAAAACGCTGTCTTTTCAGGATACTTACACTGATAAGTTAAATAATTATACTTTAAAACTAAGCCGCAATGAGTTTGATGTACTGGCCGAACCTCTTGTACAGCGAACACTCGACAGTTGCGCAGCTGCAATGCGCGACGCTCGCATTCCCTTGGAAGATATTGATGAAGTTGTGATGGTAGGCGGATCCACTCGAATTCCTCTGGTAAAAGAATCGGTAGACAAATTTTTTGGCCGCGCGGTTGATGACAGTATCAATCCAGATGAAGTCGTAGCCCTTGGTGCGGCAGTTCAGGCCGATATTTTGGCCGGAAATCAAAAAGATATTCTTCTGTTAGATGTGACCCCGCTTTCATTGGGAATTGAAACTGTAGGCGGACTCATGGATGTCATTATTCCGCGCAATTCAAAAATTCCGATTAAAGCCGGAAGACAATACACCACTTCTGTTGACGGACAGATAAAACTGAAAGTAGCTGCCTATCAGGGCGAACGGGACCTGGTGGCCGATAATCGCAAACTTGGGGAATTTGTGCTGAAGGGTATTCCTCCCATGCCAGCCGGCTTACCTAAAATTGAAATTCATTTTTTGCTCAATGCAGACGGTATTTTGAAAGTTAGGGCCAAAGAATTGCGCTCGGGTGTAGAGCAGACTGTGGAAATGCGCTCACCTTACGGTATTCCCGAAGAGGAAATGGGCAAAATGCTCCTGGAATCGATTCAGAATGCCAAAACAGATATGAAAATTCGTGCCCTTATTGAGGCCAGAACTGAGGCCGGACAGGTATTGCAGGCTACCGAAAAATTCCTGAAGCAGAATGTCGAAATTTTCAGTAAAGAAGAGGTGGAAGGGGTTTTAGCTCAGGCTAAAGGGCTTCAGGAAGCAATAGATGGTGAAGATAAAGACCTTATCCACAACTGCATGGAGGCTTTAAATGAATATGCAAGGCCATTGGCTGAAAGAGCCATGGATAAGACAATTTCTGAGGCCATGAAAGGGAAGATGATATAATAGATTTGAAAATTTAAGGCTACTTCGTATTTCAATTGTAAACCATAAATTGTTACGATAATTTTCTAAAAATTAAAAGTCCATATACTTATTAGCAGTATAGGGACTTTTTTATGGGTTTTTTATTTTTTAATAATAAAAGGTAATGTCTCTATGTTTTTGCCATCCGTAGCAGAAAGTGCATATTGGCCGTCTATCAATGATCGAGCTGATTATCTGATTTTGATAAAATAATAGTTTTTATTGCAGATCCATTTAATCCGACAATACTGATTTTAAGTTCGTTTAACG
>CAINVS010000088.1 GCA_903854205.1 uncultured Bacteroidota bacterium
AGGTACTACGTTGTATTCATTGCCGCTTGCTCTCAACCACAATGGTGGACTTAATTTATCTTTAAATTGGGTAATACCCACAGGTAATAACTATCAAATATTATTGCTGCTTCAGAGCGGTTCGGGAAGTTTGTTTGTCGACATACCAATTACATATCCTATAAATTCCAATGGATTTAACATCAGACAAGGAACACCTTTCCCAACTCATTATAATTATTTTTACGACATTAAATTCAGAAAATTCAACTGCCCAAGTTTCAGAAAATCAATGTTTGTTGATGTTTTACCAACTCCAATTATCAATTTCCCTGTTGATACAATCGTGTGTTACAATGAATTAAATCTAGATGTTTCATATGCAAATGCCGTATATTTGTGGAGCAATGGCAATACGAGCAGCAATATTCAATTTTACCCAAATTCAATAAAAGATACAATTTCTGTAACAATTACAATTGGTATCTGCGCTTCTTCTGACACTTTAATATATACAGTTTTTGATAGCATTACTTTTCAATCATTTGACACGACAATTTGTGGCGGCTTATTTGAATCAAATATTAATGCACAAGGTATTGCTCATACTTATTGGTGGGACAGTCTAAATGGCGGCAATCTTATCGCTACTGATTTACTCTCGCAGATTTTATACGACAGTACAGTTTATTACGTTGAAACAAGGCCAATTTCTAATAAAAACAATGAAGGATTCGCAAATAATTATGTATTAAATCAATCATTTTCAAATTTTTATCTACTTTCCGGAACGGGAGATTATGGCAATTTTTTTGATGTCAGAAATGAAGTTCACTTAGATTCTGTGACTATTTTCGTCGATATAGCTCCAGTGTCCGGCACAATTAAAATTTACAATTCAGTTGGAACGGTGATCTTTTCAAAAAATGTTCTATTGCTGCCCGGTACAAATCAAATTCACATTGGCTGCTATTTACCTATAGGCAATAATTATAAAATTATAATATCGGACATTATTGGAGCTGGAAAAATCTTTATAGATTCACCTACCCTTTTTCCTATAAATGGTACTAACTTAACCATCAAAAATGGCATCCCACAATTAAATACTTATTTCTTTTACAATTGGTGCTTAAGCAAAACCGTTTGCCCTGCTCCACGCAAACCAATCACCGTCAATGTCCTGCCCACTAAAAACATCAATTGGCCAACTGATACTATTATATGCGCAGGCAGCATCAACCTTGATGTCAGTTATCCAAATTCAACTTATCTTTGGAATGACGGCCAGACAAGTTCATCTATAACTGTTTCAGCATTGGATACTGTTTGGGCACAAGTAACAACCGGAAGCTGTGTATCTAAGGATACAGTGTTTGTGTTTCTTTCTACTCCGCCAACTCAGATTATTGTGCCTGCCGATACAGTTGTATGTGGTGGTCTTCTAACTCTACAGGCCGGCGGCGATGCACAAACCTATGCATGGTATAACTTAGCAACTGGCGGAACGGCTTTTGAATTTGGTCAAGAAATTACTGTAAATGTTACTGATACAATTACATATTATGTTGAAGGGTTAAATTTGCTTAGGAATACCAACACCTACGGTCATCAGGTTGTACCTATAGTAAGCGGAACTTATACCTCAATACAAGGTTCTAACTATATAGAAAGGGGTCTGCTTTTTGATGTGTTTAAAACCTTAAGGATAGATGAAGTTTCAGTTTTTACAGATGGTCCTGTAAATGCCAGGATTACGTTGAAAGATGATTTGGGCTATGAAATTCAAACACAAAATATTCAATTAAATAGCTCAGGAGAGCATGTTATCATACTAAACTGGCTGCTGGAACCTGCAAATAATTATTCAATTTGGATGGACAGCATACAAGGAAGCGGAAGGATTTATGTTGTCAGCAATTATGCTTTCCCGCTTTCTTATACTGAGCTGCGTATCAAAGGAGGGTTACCTTCTATTTTGAACAATCAGTACAACAGTTTCTACAAATGGCGTATTTCAACACCTTCCTGCCCTACCACTCGTCAGGCAGTTCAGGTTTTTGTTCCGGAATACCCCTCTATCAGTATGTCTGCCGATACTGTCATCTGTAATGGAAATTCAGTTAGCATTCAAAGTACAGCTCCCAATGCAGGTTATCAATATATTTGGAATACAGGAGCAACAAGTATGGATATAACCGCACTAAGTGCCGGATATTACAGCGTAACAGTTACAAATGCAGAAATATGTTCACTTGAAAAAAATATTTTTGTGCAATTTCCGGTAACCCCAATATCACCGGTAATTTCTGACACAACCATCTGCAATCCTCAGATTTTAGATTTATTAGAAAACCCCAATAATGCGATTTATGTTTGGTACAATAATTTTTTAAATCCAATATATATAAGTGCGCCTTACAGTTATGACATTCAAGATACTACAATTTTCAATGTAACTTTGGCTGCTCGTTCTACTACAAGAATTGGAGAACAGTCGCATCCAAATCCAAATGACCTGAATCAATACGAAAGTTTTATTCTTTCCAATACTTTCAATGTTCTTAAGCCAACTGTTTTAGATTCAGTAGCTGTATATTTCAAAAATGCTCCGGTAAATTTTGATATTGTTCTATCTGATTCTTTTAATAATGAATTAGTCCGAAGATCTTTTTTAGCTACTCAATCACAAGAAAAATTGTTTGTGCCGCTTGGTTTTGTTATCATGCCCGGCAACAATTATCAATTAAAGTTCGACAATATAGATAATAATAGATTTTTGGTAAATCGTTTTGTCAGCTATCCGCAAAGCAGCTATGCAGGTATAGCTGAACTTACCGGCACAAGTTTCAGTGGCGTCTCTTATAATTGTTTTTATGATTGGCATTTCAGTTATGCTTTAGATGGCTGCTATGCCGCTCAAAATGATCAGTTTAGTGTTAATGTAACCCTACCTGTAAATTTGTCTGACTCTATTTTCACATGTACCGATATTTTATTGGATGCAACTGTCAGTGCGGCAAATTCCTATAGCTGGAGTAATGGCGCTGCAACAGCATCAATTCTTGCTGATACAACAGGTCTATATACTGTTACTGTAAGCGATGGGGCAGGTTGCAGTTACAGTAGTTCAACCTTTGTTCAAACCCCTCTTCCGGTAATATTTAATACTTTCAATAATTCACTCTGCGGTTCAGAATTGAGTACATCCTATAATTCAGTAACTGCTAATAACTTTATTTGGAGCAGCGGAGATAGCACTACACAGATAAATGTCAGCACAACCGGCAGTTATTCTTTGACAATAACCACTACAGAAGGTTGTAATTTGAGTGGCACAACACAAATTAACAACATTGAAATACCTCCTGCTGTTGATCTTGGAAATATTTTGGATATCTGTACAGGAACTACACTGGATGCGGGTTTTGGTGGTCAGGGCATGAGCTATTTATGGAATACAGGTGAAAGCACACAAAGTATTACAGTTTCTTTCACAGATACTTATTCAGTTACTGTAACATCGCCTAATCAGTGCGCTGGAAGCGATTTTGTCTACGTGCGGGAGATTGCAGACCCTGTTGCCAATTTCATTTATAGTATATTCAACAATTCAGTGAGTTTTAACAATGTTTCTGATAATGAAACATCTGTATTGTGGACCTTTGGCGATGGGGGTTCTACCGTACAGCAAAATCCTTTTCATTTATATCCAAATTCAGATTGCTACAACGTTATGTTGGTTGCTTTCAATACCTGTGGATCTGACACAATTGAACAGACTTTAGCAATAGGCGTCGACTCTTCCGCCTGTAATGTTGTATATACGGCACTCATTCCAAACACTGATGAGATGATTGTTTCCCCCAATCCTAATGATGGAAATTTCATCATACAATTTAGCTCTCCCGTTGCGTTTATAAGCAGCATTGAATTATACAGTATTCAGGGTCAATTGATTAGTCAAAGTGAGCTGCAATTAAAAAATAAAGATTTTATAGCTTACAAAATAGAAAACATAGCACCTGGAATATATATAATTGTCTGCCAAAGCGATCGTGGAAAGCTGATTCAAAGACTAATTATAAAATAAAAATAGATTTTTGCCCGACGGTATAAGCTGTCGGGCTTTTTATTAAGTCCAAGCCTTCAAATAAAACTAATCCTAAAAAATTACTATATTTGCCTTTAAATATTGAATCAGAAAGAAACAGTAATGAAAGAACAATGGGATTTAATTATCCGCCCCTACAGAAATTTATTTGATCTTAATTTCAAGGAAATCTGGCAATACCGTGACCTTCTTGGCATGTTTGTAAGACGTGATGTTGTCACTGTTTACAAGCAGACTATTTTGGGTCCTATATGGTATTTCCTTCAACCTCTGCTGACTATGTTGGTTTACGTAGTGGTTTTCGGCAATATTGCCGGCATTTCTACCGATGATATTCCACAACCGTTGTTTTATCTTTCCGGTATAATTATTTGGAATTATTTTTCCGAATGCTTCATGCAGACCTCCGATACCTTTTCCCAAAATCAGGATATGTTCGGAAAAGTTTACTTCCCACGTTTGATTTTACCTTTATCAAAAGTCGTTTCAGGACTGATTAAGTTTTTTATACAATTTATTCTTTTTGCAGGCGTTTATATCTTCCTGTTGATACAGGGAGTGGCTGTAATGCCAAATCTGGCAATCCTTTGGGTTCCGGTTTTATTAATATTAATGGCAGCTATGGGATTGGGGTTCGGTTTAATTTTTACCTCATTAACAACAAAATACCGCGACCTTAAATTTTTGGTACAATTTGGAGTTCAATTGGTGATGTATGCAACGCCAATTATTTATCCAATGAGTGCCATTCCCGATAAATACAAAACTATTATTTTCCTAAATCCCTTAACCCATATTGTTGAAGCCTTTAAATATGCTTTTTTGGGCCATGGATCTTTAACTGCTTTTGGATTGTTATATGCTTCCGGGTTTACCATTTTTATTTTGATTTTCGGTGTGCTTATTTTTAACAAAACAGAACGCAGTTTCATGGATACTGTTTAAGTTTTTGTTTTTCCAATTCTCTTTTCATAAATAGTTATGTCAGACATCGTATTAAGTGTTGAAAATGTTTCCAAACTCTACCGATTGGGCGAAATAGGTACCGGGACAATTTCCCATGATCTAAATCGTTGGTTGGCAAAAATAAGAGGAAAAGAGGATCCTTTCAGCAAAATTGGGGCGGTCAATGACCGAACTCAAAAGGCGGAATCAAACTTTGTCTGGGCACTGAAAGATATTGACTTTAAGGTCAGACAGGGAGATGTTTTAGGTATTATCGGAAAGAACGGGGCCGGAAAATCTACGCTATTGAAACTGATTTCCAGAATCACCTCCCCATCAACCGGACTTATAAAAATAAAAGGCCGAATCGCCTCCCTCCTTGAAGTAGGTACAGGTATGCACCCCGAAATGACTGCCCGTGAGAATATCTATCTGAACGGTGCCATCATGGGTATGACAAAAAAAGAAATTTCCAGAAAATTTGACGCCATTCTCGATTTTGCAGGCTGTACCATGTATGTGGACACGCCTGTAAAACGCTTTTCTTCAGGTATGCGCGTGCGTCTGGGTTTTGCAGTAGCAGCATTTTTGGAACCTGAAATCCTTATAGTGGATGAGGTCTTGGCGGTGGGTGATGCTGAGTTTCAAAAGAAGGCTTTAGGCAAGATGAAAGATGTGAGTCAGAGAGAAGGAAGAACAGTTTTGTTTGTCAGTCACAATCTAGCTGCAGTAAAAGATTTGTGCAAAAACGGTATGTTGATAAAAAATGGAAGTCTTTCATTTTCCGGAACAGCCCAGGAAACAGTTTTGGAATACCAAAAAATAGTTGGCGGGGGTAATGTATATTTTCATGAAGGGTCAATAGAAAGTGCTATTGGAAATAACAATATAAGAATTTTGGAATTTTCAGCGCTACCAACTGTTGGGGAAGAAATTAATATAGAATCTGGTATAAATGTGTTGCTTAAATTCTATAATTCGAAACCGAATATAAACATAGATGCTACATTTGAACTAAGAACATCTGACGAAGTAACTGTATTTCATCATGGACCTCTTATCACTCAAAAAAACGACTCTAAAACTGGGATTTATAATGTTACATTTAAAATTCCATCAAAGTTATTAAATGCAGGCAATTATTATTTCAAAGTTATCTTTGGTGAAAATCAAAGATATGTTTTATATACAAATCCAGATCTAATTTCATTTGAAGTCCAAAATATCAGTATTGGTTCAAATTCGTCAACTTTACCGGGAGTAATTAGGCCTAATCTTGAATATGCTATTGATTTCAATTATCTTTAATAAAGTTCTATACAACTTATATTGAATATTGATATTTTAATTTTGAATATTCACTATTGAGCTAAGAACAAATAGTGTTGATACTCGACCAAATTTTATAGATTACCATGAGAATTATTGACCTTCCAAAAATATTGGACCCAAGAGGAAATCTTACTTTTTTACAGAATAATGCTCAGATTCCCTTTGAAATAAAAAGGACCTATTGGATTTATGATGTTCCGGGTGGTGAGGAAAGAGGAAGCCATGCACTGAAATCAACAGAGGAAATTATTATTGCTTTGTCCGGCAGTTTTGATGTAACCATACACGATGGGAAAAAAGAACATTGCATTTCACTTAACCGTTCCTACAAAGGGATTTATGTCCCCCCTATGCATTGGAGAAAAATAAATAACTTTTCTACAAATTCAGTAGCATTGGTAATTGCTTCCACTTTTTTTGATAATAATGATTATCTAAGGGATTTTGATGAGTTTATCAGTCAAACAAAAGTCTAATCAACCTATGAAAAGCTCAGTTTATAACTGCACAGTAATCGGACTTCCAAAAATAAAAGACCCTAGTGGCAATCTTACATTTGTTGAAAATTGCCGAGATTTACCATTTGATATAAAGAGGGTATTTTATCTTTACGACATACCGGGTGGAGAATCAAGGGGAGCACATGCACATCATGAATGTCACCAATTTTTAGTTGCTGTGAGTGGTGCTTTCAGTGTTTTGTTGGATGATGCAGAAAATACAAGATCAGTTGAACTGAACAGACCATACATCGGATTACATATACCGCCGGGTATTTGGGCTTCAGAACTAAACTTTTCTTCTGGCGCTGTTTGTTTAGTATTGGCTTCTCATGCCTATAATGAGAACGATTATATTAGAGATTTCGAAGATTTTAAGCGCTTAAAAAATGAAATTTAACAACAGGAATGTTTTTGTAAGTTCAAACGCAAAATTAGGCAATAATGTCAAAATTGGTGACAATACCTCAATTTATGACAATGTTGTCATTGGGGATAATACAATTATTTGCAATGATTGTATTATTGGAGAACCAACATCAGCATACTACAAAGACATTTCCGGATACACTAACCCTCCTACTATCATTGGTGCCAATTCAATGATAAGAAGCCATGCAATAATTTATGCAGGATCCAGTTTTGGCAATAATTTAGTTACAGGACATCGGATAACAATCAGAGAGGGCGCATCAATTGGCAAAAATTGTTTAATCAGTACATTGGCAGACATTCAGGGAAATTGCAAAATTGGAGAATTCTCCCGCATATACAGTAATGTCCATATTGGAGAATTAACGACTATAGGTAATTATGTTTTCATTTTTCCTTATTCAATATTCACAAATGACCCTCAGCCGCCATCAAATATGTTAATGGGAGCAGTTGTCGGTGATTATTCAATTATTACTGTGCATTGCAGTGTATTGCCCGGAGTTAAAATCGGAAAAAATTGTTTAGTTGGTGCAAATTCAGTAGTATCAAAAAATATTGATGACTTTTCTTATGCAATAGGATCTCCCGCTAAAAAGTTAAAAGATATAAGGGAGATTTATTCAAAACAATTTCCAGAAGAAAAGCACTATCCTTGGCCATATTCGTTTGATCGGGGTATGCCATGGCAGGGGCTGAGTTTTGATGAATGGTTAAAAAATCAAACTGAATACAATGATTAAGTTTCTAGACCTACAAAAAATTAACCTTCAATACCAAGCCGAAATTGAGGCTGAATTACTTAAGGTATTCAGAAGCGGATGGTATCTTTTGGGGGAGGAAGTAAAAAACTTTGAAACGAATTTGGCCACTTATTTAAGTGCCAATCATGTTATTGGGGTGGCTAATGGATTAGATGCACTGCGCTTAATTCTGAAAGCTTATATTCAGATGGGTTTTATGCAGGAAGGCGACGAAGTTATTGTGCCGGCCAATACTTATATTGCCTCTATTTTAGCAATAACTGATAATAGACTGACTCCTATCTTGGTAGAACCTGATATTACTACATATAACCTGAATATATCGGCTATCGAAGAAAAAATTACTCCAAAAACCAAAGCAATTTTATTGGTTCACTTATACGGTCGTGTATGTTGGGACGAACAATTAGATGTATTGTCAAATAAATATAATCTTAAAATTATTGAAGATAATGCTCAAGCCATTGGCGCCGAGTGGAACGCAACAAAAACAGGATCCTTGGGCGATGCGGCAGGTTTCAGCTTTTATCCCGGAAAAAACCTGGGAGCTTTAGGCGATGCAGGAGCAGTGAGTTGTAAAGATGTAGAATTGGCAAAAACAATAAGGGCTATTGCTAATTATGGCTCTGCAAAAAAATATGTAAATGAATATCAGGGCCTTAATAGTCGATTGGATGAGTTGCAAGCTGCGGTATTAAATGTTAAATTAAAATACATTGATGAAGAAAACCAGAGAAGAAAGTCAATTGCAGAGATGTATTCTAGGAAAATTAAGAATAATGAAATTATATTGCCGAAAATTCCCAGCTATGGGGATGAGCATGTTTGGCACTTATATGTTATCCGAACCGAGAAAAGAGACCGACTTCAAACATATTTGAATGAAAATGGCATACAGACTCTAATTCATTACCCTATTCCGCCACATCAACAACAGGCCTATAATATTCTGAATGAAATTAGCTTACCCATAACAGAAAAAATTCATAATGAGGTATTGAGCTTACCGATTAGTCCTGTTATGAGTGAAGAGGAAGTAGAAAAAGTAATTGAAATAATTAATAACTATGTACAATAAACCTCTTGTTTCAATTATAGCTATCTGCTATAATCATGCAAGTTATTTAGAGGAAACACTGGATAGTATTATTGAACAAACCTATCCAAATATTCAATTGATAATCTTGGATGATTGTTCATCTGATAATTCAGTTGAACTAATAAATGCTTGGATAAAAAAAAATAGTGTCGATTGTTTATTTATCCCACACCAACAGAATCAAGGGCTTTGCAAAACATTAAATGAAGGGTTGAATCATGTAAAAGGAGAATTCTTTCAAGGAATTGCCTGCGATGATATAATGATGGCAGATAAGATTGAAAAAAACATCTGTATTTTCTTAGAACATGATGAATCCCTTGCAGTTGTTCATAGTGATGCAATTGTGATAGATGAAAAAAGCTTTCAGGTTCACGATTCCTATCATAAAACATTTGGATATCCTGACAAAGAACCCGAGGATTATAGATTAGCATTATTAAATTGCCCACTGCTTTTAGCCCCAAGTGTATTGCTTAGGACTTCTGCCGTTATGGCTGTTGAAAAGTATGATCCCAAATATTTTATAGAAGATTGGCCTATGTGGCTCAAACTTTCTAAAAAATTCATATTCAAACAGTCCGAATATAAATTGATAAAATACAGAATACTCAATAATTCAATGTCACGTGGCAATGAAAGTAAAATTAAAGTTGCAAGAACTGCAGTAGCTGTTTTAAAAAATGAACTGGGAAATTCAAAAAAGGAAGATGAAATAATCAAAAATACACTCAAGCATTATATCGAAAAACTTATAAATTTCGAAGCTGCAGATAGTAATCTGTTAAGACTAAAATTTATGATTGATAAAACTGCTTACAATTTATATCTTTACTTATTCTCATTGATTGGAATAAATCCTGAACGCTCAAACAGAATTAAAAATTATTTTTGGAAAAGAAAACAAGACCCTAAAAAGAATTAAAACAATGAAAATACTGCTCTTCTCCGGTGGGTTTCTTGAGTACATGATCGAATTAGCTAATGCTTTATCATTACAGGATGGTATCAGCTCAGTTATGCTAGTTCTACCGGAGAAATATGTAAAAGAGGAGCAGATTAAACAGATTAATTCGAAAGTAATTTTTAAGCCTTTTCTTTTCATTGACTATGTCAGCATACGTCAAAATTTCAAAATGACAAGGCAGCTCATTAAACTCATCAATGACTTTAATCCTGATATTTTACATGTGCAAGCGGATGGACAGCATCCTTGGTTTGGTTTGGCTTTGCCTTTTCTCAAAAATTGTAAAATTGTCAATACAGTACATGACCCTGCTCCACATTTGGGCGATAAGATATCAACTTATCGGGATATGCGTTTTTCCAAATGGATGTTAAAACGCTATGCAGACGCCTATATCGTACATGGAAAAACATTAAAAGAGAATTTGTTAAAGAACTACAATGGGCTAAAATCCGAAAAAATACATATAGTTCCACACGGTCATTTGAATATGTATCGTAAATTTCAACAGGGTGGTCAAAAGTCTGAACAAGCAGAAAATATTCTTTTCTTTGGCAGAATATGGGAATACAAGGGACTTAAATATCTAATGCAGGCTGAACCTATCATCAGAAAAGCGATTCCTAATCTAAAAATAGTCATAGCAGGTAAAGGTGAAGAACTATCAATTTATGATGAATTTATTGTAAATAAAGATAGTTATATCATCAAAAATTACGCTATTCCGCTCGCTGAAGTTTCAGACCTTTTCGATGAAGCTTCTCTGGTTGTTTTGCCATATATTGAAGCTACACAAAGTGGCGTTATACCAGTTGCATATCCATTTTGTAAGCCAGTGGTGGCGAGTGCTGTAGGCGCTTTGCCGGAGGTAGTAATTGATGGCAAAACCGGTTTTCTTATTCCGCCTGCAGATCCTCAAGCCTTAGCCGATAAAATCATTTTTCTTCTTTTAAATCCTAAAATCAGACATGAAATGGGACTTAGCGCCAAGCGATATTCAGATGAAAAACTGGATTGGAAAGAGATTGCAAAGACTACTTTAGAAATTTACAGTTCTTTAAAATGAACCTAATATATTTTACTCCTATATTTTTTACTTTTTTGGTACAACTCAACTTTTTTTTGTGTGCGGAATTTGCGGAATAATCAGTTTCAATGGGCCTGAGCCAACAAAAACATCGCTGAATACGATGCTGCAATTCCTGCAGCGACGAGGTCCCGATTTTCATTCCGCTTGGGTAGCCGAAGGCGTAGCCTTGGGTCATAGTCGCCTCAGTATTGTAGATTTATCTCCCGAGGGTCATCAGCCTATGCACAGTCTCAGCGGTAGAACTGTTATTGTTTTTAATGGCGAGATTTATAATTTCCCCGGCATTAAAAAAGAATTACTGGATGCAGGTTATAAATTCCGTTCCAATTCCGACACTGAAGTGCTGCTCAACGGATATGAACATTGGGGCATGGAAAAACTCCTGGGAAAGATAGATGGAATGTTTGCCTTTGTACTCTTTGACCGTTTTGAAAAAAAGGCCTTTATTGCAAGAGACCGCTTAGGCAAAAAACCACTATATTATTACAATGACGGAGAATCATTACTTTTCTCCTCCGATATCCGTTCCATATATGCGCTGAAAAAGGATAAGCTCTCCATGGATTTTGAATCTTTGGATTATTATTTTACGGAACTGTCAGTCCCACAGCCCAAAACTATTTGGAAAGAAATACAGCAGCTTTCTCCAGCAACAGTTTTAAGTATAGATTTGCTTAAAGGAGAACAACATTTTTCTGAATATTGGAAACTTAACATACAAAAAAATTACAAAATTTCACTTGGAGCAGCAATTGAGGAATCTACCTCACTATTGAATTCCGCCATTGAAAAACGCAGAATTTCAGATGTACCCATCGGCTGTTTTTTAAGCGGCGGCATCGATTCCGGACTTGTTACAGCCTTGCTGGCCACACAAAGTTCAGAAAAAATAAATACTTTCACCATCGGACTCAGTTATGAGGAGATGAACGAAATGCCCGATGCCCGCATTGTTGCTGATCGTTATAATACCAATCATCATGAAATAGTACTTGAGGCAGATGTATTGAATACACTTCCCGACCTCATAGAATTTTGCGGTGAACCCTTTGCCGACAGCAGTCTTATCCCTTCGCATTATGTTTCAAAGGCCATCGGATCGCATGTAAAAGTTGCCCTTTCCGGTGACGGCGGAGATGAACTTTTTGGTGGTTACAACGACTATGGATTGGCCTATCGTAGCTTTGCTTTTGCAAAAAAATATCCAAATTCACATTGGAGAAATATTCAGGTACTTATAGATAAAATTGCCGGTCGACTCAGAGGCAAAAAAGAGAATGCCGGCGCTTACAGCGACTATCTAACACGCAGCGGCAGCAGGAAGCTATTTCGGGAAATGGGATTTCTGGAAACTTCTCCACTTTATAATCCTGCATTTAAAGATTCGAAATCAGGTTTTTCATCAAAATTGCTGCAGGAAAAATGGGATTTATTTTCCGACAATAATTTACCCGACAATCTGATGGCTTCTTCGCTGCAAACCAGATTATTAAACGATTATCTGGTGAAAGTAGACAGAGCTTCCATGTACAATTCACTTGAAGTCCGCTCCCCTTTTCTGGATACGGATCTTTTGGAATTTGCTTTCAGTTTGCCTCCCGAACATAAATTTCATGGCAACGTGAATAAGTACATTTTGAAACAGATTGCAAAAAAATATATCGATGTCAATATAGAAAAGCGGACTAAACGAGGTTTCGGAATTCCGGTGCATGAATGGCTCAGAAAAGACATGAAAAATTGGGCCCAAAACATTATCTTTGACGGCCTTTTGAAGCGAAATGAGTGGTTTGACACCGGCTTTGTTGAAAAAATCTGGAAATCGCATCAGGAAGGCACTTCGAATCATGTACATCAGCTTTGGTCGCTTATCTGTTTTGAACTCTGGATGCAGAAGTTTAATTGAGCAGTATCTATCATAATAACTTTAAAAAACAAGCAGTTTGAATATCCTTTTTCTTGCCGATCCTAATTCCATTCATGATATTAAATGGATAAGTTTTTTTACAGAAAAGTATAATTGCTTTTTGGTAATGCGCCCTTATTCAGCTGAGGTCATGGGGAAAGAAAATTTTAGCGCTTTTGAAGAAAAACATCATGTTAAAATATTGGGTGTTATTGAGGATTTTTCATTGCGCCATTTTTTCCGTACTATTAAACAGTTTCAATTTTTAAATACTGAAATTAGATCGCATAAAATTGATTTACTGCATATTATGTATGCAGAGCCCAATGCACTTTGGGCCTATTTCAGAAATAGCCTGAACATTCCTATTGTGCTCACGACCAGGGGTACAGATGTGCTTAAAACAATTCCATTTTTCTTCAACAATCCCGGCATTTTAAATAAATTGGTAGCGGCCTGTTATAAAAAGGCTTTATTGAAATGTGATGTAATTACCTGTACTTCATATCGACAGAAAGAATCTGTCTTAAAACTGACAGCAAAAAAAGCCCAAAAAGTGGAGGTCATACGCACAGGGGTTGATATTGACAAAATATTGGGAGATACAACTGTCTTTAAACTTTCTGAATTGGAGGGGAGGAAATATGTTTTCTTTCCAAGGGCAATGAGGCCTTTATACCAACATGAATTTGCGATATCGGCCATAAAGTTATTACCTGAAGAAATAAGAAATAAATTCAGTTTTGTCTTTATCGATAAAAATTCGGCCGATAATAATTATGTGAGTCTAATTCGAAATGAGATGAATGATTGCGAAGCAAATTTCATCTGGTTAAACAATCTTGAACAGTCTGTTCTTTTTCAAACATATAAAAATGCCAGCCTTGTCGTTATGACTCCTGCCTCAGATGGCAGTCCGGTAAGTGCTGTAGAAACGATGCTTTGCAAGGTTCCGCTTATACTGCCACCCCTTCCCTATGATAAAGATTTATTTTCGGAAGGCGTTGTTTTTTTTGAAAGTTGGAAAGCTGAAGATTTAGCGTTACAGATTGAAAGTTTATTAGAAGGCGATCAAAAACTAAACACAGAGTCCTCATTTCAAAATGCGATAAATTTGGCAGACAGAAAGAGAGAAATGACTAAATTGGGAAGAATTTACTCAGAAATAGCCCCCAAAAAAAGCTAATTATGATAAATATTTTAATAATCGCCTATGAATTTCCACCGCTTAATTCGGGTGGTTCTCATCGACCTTATAAATTTGCAAAAAATCTTTCACAGTTTGGGATTGAACCTATTGTTATAACTCCAAAAACAACGGCGCATCAGGATAAAAATATAGATAAATCGCTGATGTCAGAATTAGAAAACTGCGAGTTCAAAATAATCCATACAGAAATTGCGCCTCCTCAAAAGTCTGATAAAATCTCAGAAACTTACTATTTTAATATATTGGATATTGCTGCAAAAAAGTGGGAAAAACACCTGGTTGCTGCCATCGAAGAAGTATTAAAAACGACTAAAATAGATGCACTCTATGTAACTGCGCCGCCATTCAGTATGGCAGCCCTGGGCGCCAAGCTTTCCGAAAAATTTAAGCTTCCGCTTATTTTAGACATGCGCGATGCTTGGAGTAATTGGTGCGTAACGCCTTTTGTCAGTTATTTACATTATCAACTTACTCGTTTACAAGAACGGAAAGCGCTATCAGCGGCTGCAGCAATTATTGCCACTTCAGACCAAACATTATTAGATTTTCAACAGCTGCATCCCAATATAGCAAAAGAGCGTTTTCATTTGATAACAAATGCTTTTGATGCTACTGTTCCCACTTTTCCTTCTTCACTTAAAATTGCTGCGGCAAGCCGCGAAAAGCCCTTAAAGATTGGATATGTTGGTAGTTTTTATTACACACCCTATCAACGCAGCCTTATGTTTAACCCTTGGTGGAAAAAGAAACCTTATCAATTTTTACAATATACACCCAGAAAAGAGGACTGGCTCTATCGTTCACCATTTTTCTTTTTTGGCATATTGGCGGCACTAAAAGCTAAAAATGCCGAATTAGCGCAGCTGCTGAAAATAGAATTTGCAGGCGCAGTACCCGATTGGCTTCCCGATATGATTAAATCATTTGGGCTGGAAGATTTGATTGACCTGAAAGGTCGAATGTCGCATAAGGATGCATTGGAATTTCAAGCGCAATGCGATTTATTGCTCATCACTTCTTCAAAGGTTATCAATGGGCAAGATTATAGCATTGCAGGCAAAACTTTTGAATATATTTGTATGAAAAAGCCTATTTTAGCGGTTCTATGTGAAGGTGCACAAAAAAGGTTATTGGAACAAACCGGATTAAGTCTCAATTTAGATCCCGATGATATTGAAACATCTGCTGCATTGTTAGAAAATTTAATTCAAGGAAATTTAAGCATTGCGCCCAATCAGGCCTTTATATCGACACTTCATATTGAAAAAACAACCAGCCATTTGGCTGACATCATAAGGAACGTGTAAACAATAAACATTACAAGTTCGCGCTATATTTTCGCGCTAAGCTGTGTTGCAAAGCCTCTCGATAGCACCACTATCGCTGCGTTTTGCGCCTTGCTTATCACAAAAATCTTCACGCTCCTTTTGTCCTATTTATTATTTACACGTTCCTAAAAACAACAATCAATGTCAAAGCTTAACATACTCATGATTGCCGGCACAAGGCCTAATTTTATAAAGCTTGCACCGCTCTATCATAGATTGAAAAAAGAAAATGACATCGACATAAAAATATGTCATACCGGACAACATTATGACAAAAACATGTCGGATGTTTTTTGGGAATATTTGGAATTACCCGAACCCAATTATGCCTTAGGGATTGGTGGAGGCACAGTACCCGAAGTTATCGGAAATACAACTGTTGCTTTAGCAAATTTAATGCAGAAAGCCGATCCCACATATGATTTGGTGATTGTCTTTGGCGATGTAAATGCAACGGTCTCGGGTGCGATTACTGCCACTCAACTAGGGATTCCGGTGATGCATGTAGAAGCTGGTCTGCGCAGTTTTGATCGCTCTATGCCCGAAGAAATAAATAGGGTTATTACAGACCATATTTCGGAATACCTCATGGTTTCTGAATACTCCGGGTTGGAGCACCTACAAAAGGAGGGTATTGAGCCCTCAAAAATTCATTTTGTGGGTAATATTATGATTGAGACCCTTATTAATACGCGTTCAAAATGGGAATCGGTTGCCCTACCCGATGAAGTAAAAGATTTTATCAGTAAGCCCTTTGCGGTTTGCACCTTTCACCGCCCCGAAAACGTAGATGTGCCATCCCAACTAGAAATTGTGGCGCGCCGCTTATTATCCTTATCAACTTGGATGCCAGTAGTTTTTCCGGTACATCCTCGTACAAAAGCCCGTTTGGAAAAATCGGGTTTGTATCAACTTTTGGTGGAGAATGAAAATATTAAACTTTTGCCACCTTTAGGTTATTTTGAATTTTTGAGCCTTGTTTCAAAATCAGCAATTGTGATTACTGATTCTGGTGGAATTCAAGAAGAAACTGCCTTTTTGGGCAAGCCTTGCGTCACAATCAGGAAAAACACCGAAAGACCTATCACCATAACGGAAGGAACAAATATTTTAATGGATTTGCATAACGAAGACTTTTTATCCTTTGTACAAACGCATCAGGACAATTTAAAAAAGACAGATTTAAACCCAATAAAATTTTGGGACAATAAGGTAAGTGAGAGAATTTTGGATGTGATAAAACAATGCCGTGTTAAAAAATAAAGTATATTTCGCTATTGTTGGCATCGGCCATATAGGTAAACGCTATATCGAGATGATTCAACGTCATCCCGAGGCTGAGCTTGTTGCTTTTTGTGATATTAAACCCAAGGAAGAATTGGGCTTAGATGCTTTTGGCGAAATTCCTTTTTATAACAATATCGATCAGATGCTTATTGCAGAGCATAATCTTGATGTAGCCTGTATTTGCACGCCAAATGGCCTTCATGCCGAACAGGCAATAAAAGCCTTGGACAAATATAAACATGTGGTGATTGAAAAACCAATGGGCCTGACAAAAGCGCAGTGCGAACAGGTAATTTTCAAAGCCCTCAATGTTTCCCGTCAGGTATTCGGCGTCATGCAAAATCGCTATTCACCACCATCTGTTTGGATAAAGGAAGTTGTAGAACAGGGGCTTTTGGGCGATATTTGTATGGTACAGATCAATTGCTACTGGAACCGCGACGACCGCTATTATCTTCCGAATGGAAAAGCGCATAGCTGGAAAGGCCGTAAAGATTTGGACGGAGGCACACTTTTTACACAGTTTTCCCATTTTATCGACATCATGTACTGGCTTTTTGGCGATATTACTAATGTGCAGGCCCGTTTTGCCAATTTTTCGCATCAGCATAGCATCGAGTTTGAAGATTCGGGCTTTGTTTCTTTTGAATTTGTCAATGGCGGCATGGGATCGCTCAATTATTCCACTTCGGTTTTTGACAAAAATCTCGAAAGCAGTCTCACTGTCATCGGCAGTAAAGGCAGTGTAAAAATTGGCGGTCAGTATATGAACGAAGTAGAATATTGCCATATTGAGGGTTATACGATGCCTGAACTACTAGCTTCCAATCCTGCCAATGATTACGGTCATTACAAAGGCTCTGCTGCCAATCATGTATATGTCATTGAAAATGTGGTCGATGTATTAAAAGAAAGAAAAAGCATCACAACAAATGCTTTAGAAGGTTTGAAAGTAGTAGAGATTATTGAAAAAATCTATAAGTTAAACCAAACTAAGTAAGTTCTATTTAAGCTAAACAGCTCCTAAGGAAATGATATTCAACTCACTGGACTTCGCAATTTTTCTTCCGATTGTTTTTCTGCTCTATTGGTTTGTGACCAACAAAAACCTATGGATGCAGAATTTCCTGATCGTTATCTCCAGCTATATTTTTTATGGATGGTGGGATTGGCGTTTTCTCTCCCTCATGCTTTTCAGTACGGTACTCGATTATGCCTGTGGAGTGGCTTTAGGTAGAAATGAAGATAAAAGAACCCGAAATTTAATATTGGGCATCAGCCTTTTCTGCAATCTGGGCCTGCTGATGTTTTTTAAATATTTTAACTTTTTCCTGGACAGTTTTGAAGGCGCCTTTTCCTTATTTGGTCAGGAGATCGAACTGGGTACGCTAAATATTATTCTGCCGGTCGGTATCAGTTTTTATACCTTTCAGACGCTGAGCTATACGATTGATGTTTACAGGAGGGATCTAAAACCCACAAGTGATTTCATGGCATTTACCGCCTATGTCACCTTCTTTCCGCAATTGGTGGCGGGGCCTATCGAACGCGCAACACATTTATTGCCACAGTTTTACAAGCATCGTGTTTTCGATTACAACAAATCGGTTGATGGTCTGCGGCAAATTCTTTGGGGACTTTTCAAAAAAGTAGTCATAGCGGACAATTGTGCAGAATTTGCAAATATTATTTTCAATAATTCGGGCGACTATTCAGGCAGCACTCTGGTTTTAGGGGCAATTTTCTTCACTTTTCAGATTTATGGCGATTTTTCGGGTTATTCTGATATTGCAATCGGCACTTCAAGATTGTTTGGTTTTGACCTGATGCAGAATTTTGCTTTCCCCTATTTTTCAAGGGATATTGCCGAATTTTGGCGGCGTTGGCATATTTCGCTTTCTACCTGGTTTCGCGATTATCTTTACATCCCACTTGGCGGCAGCAAAGGCGGTACCTGGATGAAGGTGCGGAACACCTTTATTATTTTCTTAGTCAGTGGTTTCTGGCATGGCGCCAACTGGACATTTATAGCCTGGGGAGCACTGAATGCTATTTATTTTCTGCCGCTTCTCTTGGCCAATAAGAACCGACAAAATTTGGGTATTGTAGCCCAAGGAAGGATTTTGCCTAGTTTTAGGGAGTTTTTTGGAATATTAACAACTTTTATGCTGACTGTTTTAGCCTGGATATTCTTTAGGGCTGATAGTATCGGTCATGCATTTAATTACATTGGGGCTATTTTTACAAATCAACTTTTCTCCGCTCCATATATTGTAGAAGCGGAATCAGGTTTGCATATATTGCCTAAAATGGTCATTCTTTTAATAATACTTTTTGTTTTTATAGAATGGACAGGTAGAGAAGGCCGCTATGCTATTGAAAAAACTTTTATTAATCAACCCAAATTTTTCCGTTGGGGATTTTATTATTTTATCTCTATGATTATTTTCCTCTATGGCGGTAAAAGTCAGGATTTCATATACTTCCAATTCTGATCAATATGAAAAGATTCCTATTCCAAACCCTGATTTTCATCCTTGTTGTTTTGGCTTCTTTTGCCTTTATAGCATCCCGAATTGATGGTTGTGCTGATCCTCATTATTTAAAATTTACAAGTCCCAAACAAAAGGGTCTGATATTGGGGACATCTAGAGCAGCCCAAGGTCTCATACCCTCGATTATTAAAGAAAAAACTGGGCATCATTTATACAATTATGCTTTTACAGTGGTGCATAGCCCCTTTGGACCGGTCTATTATAACAGTACAGTTAAAAAAGTTGATCCAACTACTAAGAACGGATTATTTATTGTTACCATTGACCCTTGGAGCATTTCCGCCGACAGGAAAAATCCTGAAGATGCAAATAATTTTAGGGAAAAGAATCTCTGCTTGGCCAATACACCTGAAGTAGCTATGAATCCTAATTTTTATTATTTATTTAATAATAACAGTTTTGGTAAATATGCAAAACCATTTTTGGTAAAAGATAATAGTGTCTGCCTGGATCCCGATGGACGGCTTGAAGTTTCACTGGATTTGGGTGATTCTGCTGCAATTGCTTCTCGAGTAAAACAAAAAGAAGTACATTACAGAGCCAATATGCTACCTACCAATTCTTTTTCAAATCTTAGATATGAATATCTCTTAAAGACAATTGTTCATCTAAAAAAATATGGAAAAGTTTATTTGGTGAGGATTCCTATTCATCCACTTATAATGCAAATTGAACAGGAGTTGATGCCTGACTTTAATTTAAGAATCAGAAAGGCAGTCGAAACTGCAGACGGATATTTAGATTTAACCTCATTGAATGAGGTTCTAAGTTATACAGATGGCAATCATCTTGACAATATTTCCTCGAAAAAAGTTTCTGAGAAAGTAGGGGAATGGATTAGTAGTATTCAATAATTTGGTCAAGAAAAAATATCCTCCAACCTATTCCCTCTTGAGCCTTTCACATATATATAATGTCGCTCGCTGCTCAGGTTTTCCATTATCCAATTTTTAGCTGCTGCTCCGTTTTCAACATGCAGTATTTGAGGCGCCTTAGGAAAATTAACCTTTAAAAATTCATTGCCGACAAAGATTACTTTGTCAAATCGTTCATAACGAACGTATTTATCAACCAAGTGTTGATGCTCCTCATCACTGTAATCGCCCAATTCCAGCATTTCACCCAATACCAGTAATTTTGGCATTTCGGGACTGTCCTGAGCTGCACGGATAAAGACTTCCATACTGCTTGGATTGGCATTATAACAGTCCAAGAGCAAAATGTGCTCCTTCCAGTCAAGCATTTGCGAACGTAATGCCGCAGGGCGATAGGAAGAAATTGCTGCTCCAATTTTATGAATATCAACCCCAAACTGATGGCCAATTTGAGCGGCAGCCAAAACGGCATCCCGCCAAAAATCGCCAAAAAGTGCCGTTTTAACGGCTACACATTCGTCATTTATCCATAGGTCCAATTCCAATAAAGGAGAACCTGTTATTTCAGCCCGCACAGAGTCATTGTCATCACCGTAGGAGATGCGTTCCGTAAGTGCAGCTGAACATTGCATCAGAATATCGTCGCGACCGTTTACAAAAACAAGTCCGCCATTTTCTTCAAAAAAGTCATAAAGTTCTTTATTGGCTTTTATAACATTTTCAAAGGAGCCATATTCTCCCAAATGGTCTTTACCGCTATTAGTAACAAGTCCGTAATTTGGCTGAACCAATTTTGAAAGATAAGCGGTCTCTCCCAAATGATTGGCACCAACTTCCAGAACAGCTATTTCATGGTGTTTTCCAATTTGCAGTAGAGAGAGTGGAACCCCCAAATGATTATTGAGATTGCCCGGTGTTGAGAAACAGGTATATTTTTGTCCCAATACTGCATGAATCAGTTCTTTGGTTGTCGTTTTACCATTTGAACCTGCAATGGCAATAATTGGGATATCCAATTGTTCCCGATGATAGCGCCCCAACTGCTGTAAGGTAAATTCACAATCTTCTACCAAAATCCAACGCTCATCATCTTGGTGTAGGGCTTTCAGCTCCGGATCATTTATGACTGCTGCTGCAGCGCCCGATTCCAATGCCTGAGCGGCAAACTGACAGCCGCGATGTATGCCATTATCATCTTTTCTGCCTACTGCAAAGAAAAAACTATCCTTAATCACCTTTCTGTTATCAATAGTAACATGTGGAAAACGACAGTATTTGCTGTATATTTCTTCAATATTCATAACGCTTATTTTAATGATGCCAAAATACAAATTACCTATTTAACACACCAAAGAATTTACTATAAAATTATCTGTTTTGAAAGAATTGCCGGTAAATAACTTTCTATTAGTATCATTTATAATTTTCTATCCAATAATTTATAAGTTAACAAAACAAATATTACGCAGATTCTATCATTCTAATCTAAAAAATGTAAATTTGTCCCACGATACTCTTTGAAGAAGCTTATTAGAAATAAAACTGTACTAAAGATTATGGAATATACTATAAAAGAATTGGGTGAATTTAAATATATTGAAGAAGGTGAAGGCGAAATCCTTCTGCTTCTCCATGGTCTTTTTGGTGCGCTCAGCAACTTTGGTGGAATTATTGAACGATTCAAGCCCGAATATAAGGTTATAGTTCCTGTTCTTCCTATTTACACAGCACCGGTCAGAGAAATCTCGGTTGAGTATATGATGCGTTATGCGGTAGATTTTTTGAAAGAAAAAGGCTATTTCGGTCAGAAAATGAACGTTTTGGGTAATTCTTTGGGAGGGCATGTCGCTTTATTCCTGACATTGGAATATCCGGAATTGGTAAAATCATTGACACTTACAGGCAGCTCCGGGCTTTTTGAGAATACCTTAGGCGATACTTTCCCCAAACGTCAGAACTATCAATTTATTCAGCGAAAAACTGAATATACATTTTATGATCCTAACGTAGCTACCAAAGAATTGGTTGATGACCTTTTCGAGATAGTTAATAACAACGAAAAAGCAATGCGCGTTGTGGCTATTGCCCGCTCTGCGATTAGGGACAATGTAGAGAATAAATTGCACAATATCACCTGCCCGACGCTACTTGTTTGGGGTAAACAGGATAGAATTACTCCTCCTTTTGTTGGGGAAGACTTCCATAAAGGAATCAAAAATTCACAGCTGACTTATATAAATCGTTGTGGTCACGCTCCAATGATGGAGCGTCCCGATGAGTTCAATATGGCTTTGGGCAAGTTTCTGGAAAACGTAAATCGTTACCATTCTTAATAATTGTGCTAACTCATCCCCAACCCCTTCTCTTAAAAAAAGAAGGGGCTTTTTCGGCGAAGCCGAAAGACTCCGTAAGGAGTCTGAAAAGCCCCTCTTTTCAGATGAGCTCAGCTCATCAAAGAGAGGGGTTGGGGTGAGTACCTCTGGTTTAATCCTCTTTTTTTTCGGGCAACAAAAACTGATAACCGATTCCCCGAACAGAATGAATATAGACCGGATTTCGGGGATCTTCTTCAAAATACTTTCTGAAGGAAAGAATAAAATTGTCAATTGTACGTGTTGAAGGGTAAACATCATAGCCCCAAACAGATTGTAAAATCTGTTGACGCGACACCACCTCTCCCCTACGCTCGATAAGCAGCTTGAGCAGCATGGCTTCCTTTTTGGTGAGTTTTACTTCCCCCAACTGGCATTTTGCATCAAGAGTTTTGAAATTTACATAATTGGTTCCGAAACTGAATTCCTCCATTGAGGCAGAGCTCTGCTTTTGACTTCGTTTTAACAGGTTTTGAATTCGCAGCAGTATTTCTTCCAAATGAAATGGCTTAGTAATATAATCGTCAGCACCTTTTTTTAGCCCTTGAATTCTGTCTATACCGGCATCTCTTGCCGTCAGAAAGATAATAGGAATGTCCGTATCGCTCAGTCTTATCTGTTCACAGAGTTGCAGTCCGTCCACTTCCGGAAGCATAATGTCGAGCAGAATAAGATCGAAATGCTGATCATTATAAACCTTCATTACATCCTTTCCATTACCGACAGCTACTACTTCGTAACCCTCCAACTCAAGATTGAGTTTTAGGGTTTCTCTTATATTTTCTTCGTCTTCGACGAGCAGGATTCTTTTCATATTAGGAAAATGGTTCTTAAAAGACAAAAATTTAAAGCTGCGCATTAGATTTAACATGATTCAATCTTTAACCATCAAATCAACACAGAAAAAACTGTTCCTTTTGGCTGATTATCTTTCACTGTAACGGTTCCATTATGTGCTTCAATTACTTTTTTAACAATATAAAGACCCAATCCGGTTCCAATTGTTTTTCGGGTATCTTCATTGCCTATGCGGTAAAACTTATTGAAAATCTTATTCCTTTCTGATTTTGGTATACCGACACCCTCGTCAATTATTTCAACGGCAACCTGATCCTTCTTTTTATAAAGCTTCACATTAATTTTTTCACTGTTCTCAGCATATTTAACTGCATTTTCCAAAAGGTTGGAAAAGGCTGTGGCCAGTGTACTGCGTTCACCTTTGGCTAATATTATTACATTTTCGGCAGGTTCAAATATTATTTTTCCGCTGTATTTGGGGCGAATCCAAGCAATACACTCCACTAAAAGTTCATTCATATGCACTTCGCTGAAACTGTATTCATAACCGCCTTCCACCCTGGCAGCCAATAACAGATCCTGTACCAGTTTATGAAGTCGGTCATTGTCTTTCAGGCCGTTTGTCGAAAGTTTTTGCAGCTGTTCGTTAGTCAGCTGTCTTTTTTGAATTGTCTCCAAAACTAATTGAACCGAGGCTATGGGAGATTTCAGTTCATGTGTAATGGAGAGCAGAAAATTCTGCTGCTGCAGCGCTAGCGCCAGTTCTTTTTGACGGATGCGGTAGATACGCCAAAGACCAAACAGAAGAATCAGCATAAAAACTGAGCCCTCACCAATTATCATCCAGCGCTGCCGCTTATATCTGTTTAGGACAGTTTTCATTTCAGAGCTGTCTTCAATATCAGCAACCCTTTCAAGTTTGAGTTTATACCTGATTTTCTCTAATTGCGCATTTTTTACTTCCTGATTTTTGCTGTGCAAAAGATAGGACCACCAGCTGCCTGCAGCCAGAATGTAGATAATGATCAGATAAAAAAGTATGTTTCCAGATTTTTTCATAATTAATAAAACGAAAAGAGGCATTACTAGTTGCAATACCTCTTAGGGAATATTTTTAACCCGGATCGGTTATGATAAATTTTTATTAACCTTTTCGGAATGATATTTTCACTACCTGTTTATTGGTTTCAGAGCCTGATTCATACTTTCGCTGCCTGGCACATTCTAAAGCAATTGTGACTTGTTTACCGAAGAAGTTTGCATTTTTGGGATATTTCTTGGCATCAGCCATTTTGGCGTCGATAACTTTTCCGGAAGCATCTATAGAAATTGCCACATAAGCATCACCCACTTCATCCCAGTCACTTTTTACCGAACAGGAAGTACAGTTAGTTCGGCACTTTCTACCGCCATTTCCTTCTAAATCACCATCACCGTTTCCTTTTCCACCGCCTGTACCTACTGTACCGAGTCCACCGTCTCCACCGCCTTTTTTATCGCCGCCGCCGCTGCTGTTGCTGCTGCCCTTGAATTGGCCAAAATTCAAACCGCTGTCATCCTCTTTTGTTTTGGAATTATTGGACTTTACGTCTGATTTCATATCATCATTGGTCTCTACCGATTT
This sequence comes from uncultured Bacteroidota bacterium, assembly GCA_903854205.1. GTDB lineage: Bacteria > Bacteroidota > Bacteroidia > Chitinophagales > Saprospiraceae > Saprospira. Next base: position 25,178 of record CAINVS010000088.1, read on the forward strand.
TGATTTCTGTGTTGAGGGTTGGGGATCAGCTTTAACCTCTTCACCGGAAGAAGAACCACCTCCCTCTTCCATAATTTCCACCTCTTCAAAAGAAGCCATTAGTCCCTGAGGTTCAGGAATAGGATCCATTTTTTTGAAAATCTGAATAAAGGTGAGTACAAGGATAAGAATGGTATAAACAAGCGCTCCTATCAGCCCGTTGCGTTTGCTTTTGGTATTGTTGTCAAATTCTGATTCCGGGTGCTGTCCGGCCACATTGGATATTTCCATATCATTTATATATTTAAAAAACTAAGCAGCTAATTAAGAAAACTGAACCGAATGGTATGAGTTTTTTATTTAGGATGTAGCTTTATGGATATTGAACCATTATTTATTTTTTCTGTATCAATGTTCCATGTTCTATGACCCATCCTCATATTCAATAATCAATGTTCAAACCCTAATTTGGTAAAATTGATTTTTTAATTTTTGTTAAACCTGCCCAAAGCTTTCTGTACTGCCTTAACAGGAAAATTGAAAACTGACCTATCGGATTTTCTCTCAATGTTCTATTTTCTTCCCATTTTTCCTGTAATTCTTTAAAACAGGCTATATATTCTTTATAATACTTTTTGTGCAGATATTCGTGATTGGCCTCATGCATTTTACTGTCAAATGAGTTAATCATGGAAGTTGTCAGAACCCGATAATCGAAACAGATGGCTTTTAGATAATAAAACTGATAACCATTGCTCATCATTCGCAGCCAAAGTTCCCAATCCTCATGCCCCATATAAGGCATATTCATATCATAACCGCCCAGTTTTTCAACTACATCTTTTTTAATAACTGCACAGGCATCGATATAGTTCAGTGCCATTAGTTTATACTTATCAAATTTACCGACATGCCACACTCTGTTTACTTTTCCAAATTTTTGTGCATTACCGTAAACAACAGCTATTTCAGGATTTTTATTAAAAATCTCAATTGCTTTTTTCAAATACAGCGGCCTTACTTTATTGTCGGAATCCAATGGCAATATAAATTCTCCACTGGACTTCTCCAAACCATAGTTTCTGGCAGACCCCAATCCTCCGTTCTGTTTTTTAAAATAAAGAAATCGCTTATCTTTTGCTGCCCAACGCAATGCAATCTCTTCCAGATTATCAGGTGAACCGTCATTGACCAAAATTGCCTCCCAATTGGTATAATCCAGTTTACTGATTGACACCAGAGTTTCTTCCAAAGTACTTTCCGACTTATAACAGGGCACGATGATCGAAACCTTGGGTTCCATTGCAGAATTCATAAAAAGGGATTATTGCTAATTCTAGAAATCTAATTAATTGTAAGTTTAACACCGTCAAAAGCACTTGCAACCTGTATAATATCACTAACTTCTCCAACTTTTCGGTCCTTTGGTATAGTTATTAATAATTCCACCGATTTGTCTACTGCTATCTTATCCAATTCCTTCCTTAATACAGATGCAAAATCATCATAACTGGTTGTATCGCTTTGAATCAGATATTTATCATTCTCTAAAAATGCAATTTTAATAACTGTTTTTTCGATTTTCTGATTTGTAGTGCCTTTGGGTACAAAAAAAGCAAAAACCACAAAAAAGGCCACAACAAAAATCAGAATGATACTTCTTCGACGAAGATCAGTTCCTCTAAGTGTGACATGATTTCTGTGGAATTCTATTTTACTCATTTTTCACTGACTTTAGTGGCCAGAATCATTTTTACACCATATTGGTTGATAACATCTACGATTGACACCAAAGTTTGCGCATCAACAGATTCATGAATATCCAATACAACTGAAATCTGATCTTTGGGTCTGCCGTCAATTCTGATGGCCTGTCCCAGAAGACCGTTCAGGGAGGGAATATCAACTTTTAACTTATTAAAGGTGATAACTTTGGACTTATCAACTTTTATGACAACAGGTTTAGCAGTTGCAGAATTATTTGTGCGGCTCGAATTGGGCAACATGAGGTTAATTGCCGTCGGGTTGACCACATTCGAAGTTAACATAAAGAAAATCAGCAGCAGGAAGACAATGTCCGTCAAAGACGACATATTAAAATCCGCACTGACTTTATTTCTTTTTCTTAATGCCATATTAGTATTGCATTACTGTTTAAACAGCTATATATTAACTATTTAAAAGAGTATATTAAATTATTTTTTTGCAGGTTCAGTTGCCAAAATCAATCTTGCCTTATGCTTGTTGCTAAGACTCATAATTTTGACAATAGTTCCTGTTTTTTCTTCCTGCTCTACATTGAGTACGATTGTAACCTCATCTTTTATCCCTTTTTGCTGGTTTATTCCGCGTTCTTCAGCAATTCTTTTTGCTAAAGCAGCGTCCATATTCTCCCAGGCTACTAATTTGTCTTCGATATAATAAGCACCCTCTTTTGTAACAGAAAGTGCGATATTCATAGGTGAAGGCGTTTTTCCGCTGGAAGTAGGCCGCTTTATATTTTGGGCATTGGGACTGGTAAGGCTCGATGTCAGCATGAAGAAAATAAGCAACAGAAATACAATGTCTGTCAAAGACGACATGTTGAACTCTGCACTTACTTTTGTTCTTTTCTTGAAACCCATGACATGTTGAGTTATTGGTTATTTGTTCTAAGTTGTTTGTTGTACGTTGTTGGTTGTTTGTTGTTTGTTGTAAGTTATTTGTTGTTGGTTGTTTGTTGTTGGTGATTGGTGGTTGTTGTTCGGAAGACTAAAGTCTATCCTTCGCTATTATAGCACACTCAAAGCTCTGTTCGTTTTTATAAAGCTAACTCCGTTCGGTTCATAATTATAGAACTTACTGCGTTCGTTTCCCAATTCGCTGCGCGGACCTTCGGTTCAAAATTTTTTAAGCCGGTTCCTGAAGCATATCCATAAATTCCATGGTAGCTGCTTCCATTTTGAAAATTACACGGTCAATATTCGCTACCAATGTATTATATCCAATGTATGCGATGATACCAACGACCAGACCAAACGCAGTGGTAATCAATGCCTGGTAGATACCGCCCGCCAAAGCACCCGTACTGACGTCGCCTCCGGCCATTGTCATAAATGAAAGAATCATACCGGTTACTGTTCCAAGGAAGCCCGTCATTGGTGCAGCACCTGAAATGGTAGCGAGGTAGGAAATACTTCTTTCCATCTTATAAATCTCCAAATTACCAACATTTTGAACTGCTGCCTGAATATCTTCCAGTGGCTTTCCAATACGCTGCAGGCCCTTTTCAACAAGTCGGGCAACAGGAGTATCTGTGTTGCGGCAAAGGTTTAATGCCGATTCAACATCACCTTTCTGTACATATATTTTAATCTGATCCATAAAGCCTTTGTCTACCTTTCCGGCGCGCTGAATTGTCAGAAAACGCTCGATAAGAATGTAAATCGCAACAATCGACATCAGCACCATAATAATTGTGATAATGATACCGATTGTACCTGATGAAATAATGATATCCCACAAAGAAAAGCTAATCTCTTTTGGAGCATCAGTTGCTGTAGAAGTAGTGTCAGTTGCAGGTGACTGAAACAGGAAGAAAGGATACATAAATTTGGTATGAATTAAAGTTAAAAGAGTAAAGTATGTGATATTGATCAATTTAAACCATCCGGCGGATAATTGCAAAGTTTTAAACTTGGCGAATTTATTGTTTTTTTATAGGTTTTGTTTATTTTTAAGATACTTTTTTATCCGTTAACGTCAGATAATTCAGAATATTTGATAAAAAGTGATCGATTAGCTGACTTTCACAATTTTTTAACTAATTTTAATATGCCCAAAATATTAAAGGGAACAACCTAACTTTGGCAATAAAATTGTTAAAAGTATAGGAATCACTTCAAAATACAAATATGAAAATGCGATTTATCTCCACATTGTGTCTGTTCTGTTTAAGTGCCATCCTTTTTGCCCAAGAATCGCCTAAACATTCTGTTCCCAGAATGAAAAAGGTTCAGATTGCAGAGACCGGATGTTCTGTATATTTACCTTCTGAAACAACTTTCGACCTGTCAAAATCTGAGGATGGATCTGAAGTCTATACGGGTGAGGTGGAATTAGACGGTTTCAATTTTGCTGTCATTTGTGTAAAATTTGCAGAACCTATCAAAGAAAAAGAAGGGAGAATTGACGTATTGACTTCTTATTTGGATTTTCTTCAGGGACAGTTTGGTATTGAAGGCAGTGCGGGTTATGGCAAAGGTCATACTTTAGAAAGCAACTCCGATGCTGAGGGCGTAATTGATTACTGGTCAGACACTGAAGAAGTTGATTATGCCATTAAAGGCTGGATAGACGGAAAATATCTGGCTGTGCTTTTGCTTTATGGTGAAGGAGAATATCATTACTTTAATGTTCAGGAAATGTTTTTAAACGGTTTCCTCTTCGGGAAATAACAATTTTGTCAATTTTCTTTCAAAAAGCCATTCCCTATTAGAATGGCTTTTTTGTTTTGCGTACAAAATTGACAATTTTTAAAAAAGTTGTCAATTTTGTGCGTATTGATTATATTAAACAAAATTGCAGCAATTATTATGAATAATTGTTGATTTAAATATAAAATACCCCTATTTTTCATGACAAACTCAGCCCGGGCAAGATTTGACAACTTTTAAAAAGTTGTCAAATCTATGCGCA
>CAINVS010000089.1 GCA_903854205.1 uncultured Bacteroidota bacterium
ATAATTATCACATTCTTTCAGTCTGAGCAAACTTAAAAAAAAAAAGGCATTTACCTGGAATCGAGCATCCTGGTCTATCTGTGCATTCTGGGTAAATGACCCTCCAGAGTTCTAAAAACTTGTTCTGACTAACGATTTTAAATTCTGGCCCTTCGGCTCCCCTAGCAGCAATAGTCATCTCATTGACATATTGTTCGTACACCTCGTGTCGAAACGTTATCGCCAATTTTATCCTCCCTTTCTCGGTGGGAGACTTGTCCCCGTAGGCATCAAAGTACTTTTGCAACCACATGGTGGCAATCTGGGAAGATTCTGACAATGGTGTCAGCGCATTTTTTACCCACTGATCATCTAAACACAGAGTTAAATACATAGCTACTACAAGTATATTGTAAATTAATAATACAATACTTTTTATCTTTACAGGAAAAAACATCGTAATTATGAAAAAGAAAAAGAAGAAAAAAAACTAATAAGTATAATATAAAATAGTAGTATAAGTATAAATGAAAATATATTTATAGGATAATTTTACAATAATATGGCAATTAATGTATTTTTATTATTGAAATTGCAATTACTTGTGCATCCTAAATTGGCCTCTATCATTTCACGGGTTTGTGCATACGTAAAATCGTGAATGGTCGCATCTGTAAAACGTCTTTTAGAAAACCCCACTACATTTTCGTCGCTAAGATGTTTCTTATAAAGCTTAGAACATTTCTTAAACGCACAGTCAGTGATATTGTATGCTTTGAGGTACGTATTGCGACACACATCCATAGTGAACCGTTTGCCTCCTATATATTCATCTATAGTGTATTGCATAATAAGCCTGTTGGACTTTTCGTCGGTACCGTGGACACAATTTCTGAATTTGCTCTGATAGAAATTGTCCAACTCCTCTCCATCTTTATCTTTTGTAATATCATGGCAGTACTTGAACACCGCAATGGCGCTGTCCCAATCACAATTATAGCTTCCATCTTTGCAAAATGAGTTTAGGAAACAGCAGCAATTTGCAGTACCTTCAATAATTTTTCCTTTACCACAGCAGTTATGAAGATCATAAAGTATACCTTGAACTTCCTTATTAGATATGCCTTGATTTGCCAAAGCATGGACAGTTGAAGACGAGGTTTTTCTTTTTTTTAATAAGTACGCAAATTGGCTACTATTTCCTAAAGTATTTGACTTTAGAGTTTTAGTTTTCTCGGTATCCTCATCTGCAAATTTAGATTGCATGATTTAATTAGGGTTATCCTAAAAAGCTTAAGGAAAGAGTAGCCAATTTTCGTACATATCAAATTAAAGAAAATCCTCGTCTTCAACTGTCCATACTTTGGCAATTCCAGGCATATTTAATGAGGAATCCTCATTGGCAAATTTAGATAGCATAGAAATATATTTAATTTTTTTTTGGGTGAACCATTTTTTGGGGCTGTGCCAGTGGCGCCGTGGCGTTTTTCGTGGGTTCGGTCTTTTATATGAAAATCACATTTTATAATACCACCC
>CAINVS010000090.1 GCA_903854205.1 uncultured Bacteroidota bacterium
ATGGCATTCATTGAATACAGACTTGGCTTTCCTTCATTACGCTCCATGCGCTGAACGGTACGTAATGCGATGCCGCTCTTTTCTGAAAGCTCGATTTGAGTCAGGCCTTTTGAGCTGCGAATTTCCTTTAATTGTTCTCCAAAATTCATGGTGCAATTTGGGCTAAAAAACTAAGAAAAAAACGCCATTTGGATGACTTGTTTACGTCATCGGGTAAAATGAAAAGATAATTTAGAAAGAGTAAAAGGTTTCAAGCTTCCTGCCGATTAAAAAAAAGAGACCTCCCATGCGAGAGGCCTCTTTATATAATTTATGAAAATTAACACTTATTTACTAGGTGCGGCGGCTGCGACCTTAAGCCAACCTGAAACATCAAAATATTCATCATGATCATAAATTTTATGATCTTTATCCAATTTGAGGGAAAAATAAGATTTCAAATCGCTTTTAGGCGCATTATTTACAAAATCTGCTGACCATATAACATAGGCCCTCACAGAACCATCTGGCTTTAAAGTAACATCATCAACTCCGGGTAAAAGATCAACTTTTACGTGTATATTATTGATTAATTTAAAGAAATTAACACTTCTTTCTAAAAATTCGGCTTTGTTGCTATCCTTTCCGCCAAATTGAGCGCTATGAACCTTAAGTGAATCCGACTGGTATGTTGCGAATTCTTTTAAGTCTTTATTGCTATATGCTTTAAATGCAGCATCCACAACCTTCGCATTTTCTCTAAACAAAACCATATTAGGATCTTCTCCCTCGGTTTTTGTTTCTTTTGTTGTACAAGCCATCATCGATGCTAATACAAGCATACTTAAAAGTATATTTTTCATGATCTTAATTTATGATTTAGAGGATGGGGTTTTCAACCAAGTGGCACCGATAATCACAAGAAATACAAGTGAAGCAAAGATGATACTAGGTACACTCGGCGCAAGTGCAGGATACCCATCACTTAATTTAACGCCGCCATTGGTAATATAAAATTCTGAGGCTGAAGATAATTTTACACCTGTGGCCTTCAGTTCAGCTAAACTATAGGCTAAACCTGAAATTCCCAAAGCCGTATAGGAGCTGATTTGTATCCAATGAAAAGTAACCATCGTGCCATAAAGGCTGACTAAGGATTTCCCGATCATATTCGCATTTTTTTCATTGGCAATTCTGGCAAGCCTGAATGCAATAAAGGTATTAATCACTACGGCAACCGTGTAAATTGCGTTTTGAATAAAACCGAGTTGGCTGTTGTTTAAAATTTCAATTTCTGTCATGGTTTTTTGGTTTAAATTGTTTGTTATTTGGTTTAAAAAATTTTGATTAATTGTTTAATTCTTTGGTCATGTCATGTAATTCACAGAATTCTTTATAGCGATAGATTTGGCCGGCATCGTTGATTTTAAACTCTGCATAAAATTTCATTTTACTTGTTTTCCCTGATTTGGCAAATTTGAAAATCCAAGTGCCATACAATCTGACATCGGAATTAATTTCATAATTCGCATCTAAACCAGGGGAATATTCAGCATTCGTTAATTTGATTTCACTAAAGGTTTTCATCCAGCCTTTATCGCCATTGACGATGACCTCTTTCGAAAGAGAATCTTGTCCAATACCGGGGCCGAAAGCCAAATAATCATCTGATAATAAGGAGGCTTCTAGGGTACTATCCTTTGTTGAAAAGGCCTCAATAAATTGTTTAGCAACAACCAGGTTTTTGGTATACTTCATAAGGTTGTCATCATGCTTCTGCGGTGAGTCACAGCTGAAAAGAGAGCAACATGCGATCAGGGAGAATAAAGCGATTTGTTTCATGCGAGTTGGTTTAAAGAAATCGACCAAAGTCCATTTCTGTGTATAAAAAATCTGTCAGGTTAATGGTATTGCGTTAGTATGGCAATAGAGGAAGTGAAAAATTTATTTAGGTTAACAATCGCTTAGGTCAAGGCCCGATTTAGGACTAAACCTTATTTC
>CAINVS010000091.1 GCA_903854205.1 uncultured Bacteroidota bacterium
ATATACTGTAATATCGTATACTTATACTATAAAGAGCTGTAAACTTTACAGTAAACCGTAACAAAGATAACTACTATAACCTTTGGGTGCTAACAATGTAAAGCCCCATCGGTTGTTATCACTGCCCCCAGTTTAAAGCGAAACAGCCCGTCCAAAGTCAGTAGATTAATCGAGCGTTCAACACAATTCTTTAAATTGCCATTATGGCCCCGCCCCGGAAGCAAGAGTTGTGAATGACGTGTGCCTCGAACTCGAAGTACTTATATTATTACTTATATTACTACTTATATTACTTTGAAGTGTTACATTATTAAGTCGAGGTTCGAAATCGAAGGTTTGAAGCGCTGAAACTAATACAAAAACAGAACAAAAAAAACTATTCAATATAAAATATATATATGCTGATATTAAACCTAGCGTACATCAGTCTGTATCGTTTCTGGAGTTTGAAAAAAAGGAATATTTTTACAGCTTGAGTAGCATCTTCAATTCTACACACTATAGATAGGGCTTTGCTGTTGCATTGCATACGCTGTTGGTTGAGGGAACCCTTGCTGCTGCCTTGATTGGAGATAGTAATCCTAAAATTGATAAGAAGAAAAATATCATATCTGCAAGTAAGGCAATAGCAACTTGGGAATGTATAGCTACAGACTTACAGCCATATCGGGTGCAGAGTCACCATCCCAGACTTTAGTAAATCCATATACATGGCGAGCCATTTGAGCTGTAGAGCAGAAGCAACAAAAAAGATGAGCCCTAGCAAATATAGATGCATTAAAATTATCCAATTATTGCAATTTATGGAATTATTGTGAAGGACGTACAATATTTCGCCACAACATCCAGGAGATGAAATTTGGTAATATCGGGATAAGTGAACCCTTAAAATTGCACCCAACACTAGGACGCAAAGTGCAGGAATGAGCATAACCCATCCACCGATAAATAACGATATGAAAAAGCATATTATGTACCCAAGTACATAAGGCACAACAATCCCTGAATGTGCCAATTATTCGACATCATACCAAATTAATTCCTTTAGAAATATTCGTTTAGTATTAATCATTTAGTACCTGAGTGTGTACCCCTGAATGTATACCCCAAGAAGGTTTTGGACAGCAGCATGAGGTGCATCATGTTAGTAGGGGGCGACAAGGAGATCGTGAGTACCAGGAAAGTTTGGGAATCAGTCTGAATTGTATTGGTATGGGGCTAGTAGGTGAGTGTGAGTACCATCCTGTTTTCTGTGCCATTTGTCCTAATATCCATATACCAGAAAAAATAAAAGTACAACCACAACTTGGCCAAAGATTTACACCGCAATTAAATAATCCATCCTTCCAACGACCTACATGTTATTATATATAAATACTCCATTATTATAAATATCCATCGTAGCGGTACTTTACAAATGTGGTTCCTACCTGTTGGTGGAGCAACCTATATATATTGTGAAAAAAAAGTAAAACAAGATTTATTTCATCGTTAAGATTTCAAAAATCTAAAGACAAGGTGGGCAAAATGTATAGATTTCCAACCTCCTGAATGCCTTGTCGTATAACTAGAACAGGTTGTCCGAGTGCGCGCTCATTTGCTTGATGACTTGGTGTGGGGATATACACACCCATAGGATTATTTTGTTGTTCTTGGAATCCGTGAGGACGGGCATATGTCCCTCCTTCCATTGGTTGGGCAACAATGATTGGATAGCCATCGTCACTTATCTGCTCTTTCCTTTGCATTTTGTTCAACGTTTTATCCTCGGCAAAAGAAGGACTGGAACTTTACCAAATTTTTCTTGTGAAACCAGGAGAAATATATGGAAATATATCACCGGCGGCTCGCTTTTTGGGTAAAAAAAGGGGTAGGTCTTATTGAGTTTTCAAAAAGGGAGTAGTTGCCGGTTGGGTCTTATACCGGTTTTTTAAAAGTGTCCCTGACTCTATTTTAA
>CAINVS010000092.1 GCA_903854205.1 uncultured Bacteroidota bacterium
AGCACAGTCAGCTGCATCTGATAGCCCAATTCTATATTTTGAAGATCACTTTTCAGATTGGTATGTGTGACCTGCAGTCTGTTATAATCTATTTTTTTAGCAAACCCGTTAACGAGCTGTGATTTAACAATAATAAGCAGTGAATCCAGTTTCAGCAGATTTGCATCAATAATCCCTTTTTGGATGGTGCTGAGCTGTGCCGCATAATAGGCTGCTGCAATATCGTTGGCCACCTGTTCCTGCACTTTCTGTTTGTTCAGCTGCACCACAGAGTTGGCCTCTTTGAGCGCCTTGAGAGAGGTGATCAGCGTCTGATTGTAAATGAGCTGACTTGCGTCGAAAACCGCATTGAGGTTGAATTGTGTTCCGAACTGAACTGATACGTCCTGTCCTGGTTGCCCAAATATTGCACCCGGTAGAATAGAAGTGGGCAATACAAGGTTATCAGTGAAACCTACAGAACCGTTCAGCTGAGGCAGATAGGCAGCGAGTGCCTCGTTTACCCTTTGTTTGGTTTTGATAATTTCCATTTCAGATTTCTGAATAGAATTATGGTTGTCAAGGCCATAGCTGATCGCCTCTTTCAGACTGAATTTGCCCGCTTCGGCCTGTGCCGATACATCGAAAAACCATGAGCCGACAAAAAAGAGGGTCAGCAGGGTTAATTTGTAAAATTTAAATGTTTGCATGATCTTATAAATACGGTATTTACTGATTTGTTCTATTAGCAGTAAGAATTTAATATAAATTTATTTTAACTGATTCCATTTATTGAAGATAACAAGGAGTTCAACCTGAAGGAAGTCGATAAATGCAATTACATCTCCTAAATCCTTGTTGAATTCCGGAGTTTTATCAGTGCGGATGGCCAATACTTCTTTCATAAGTGCATTGATAGAGAGTAAGCTATGCAGTCCATCAGCCGCATTTTTTTTCCAGTTGGACAGATTGGAGCGGAAATAGCGTTTTCTGTCTCCGGATTTTGTGATGTATTCAATTTTATTGGTCAGCATGAGGGTATTTAATGCATTGCTTATGGCACTTTTACTGACCTGAAGTGTTTCTCTGATTTCATCGAAGGTGAGTTCAATCTCATCTGAAACCAGCAAAAGTGACAACACTCTTGATTCGGTAGGCGGCATTCCTGTTTTTTCATGAAATACGCCCAATTTTTCAATTAGGTTTCTTTGTGTTTGATTCAGTTCCATTATTTGTCTTGTTTTAATCGAGCGCAAAGGTAATGGTATTTTTAGTTCTGTTTTAACAGAACTAAAAATATTTTCAAATTTTATGATATTATTAATGTTTGTACTTGGATGGGAAAATTAGTTTGGCCATGTTTTTCGCATGGGCGCAGGCGCAGATTTGACAACTTTTTAAAAGTTGTCAAATCTTGCTGGTATGCGGGTGTGCGCGCGAAAATTGGATATTACATTGCCACAATTTTAATTTCCAAATTCTTCCCATCTGCAAACTGCTCAAGCAGTCCGGCAGCTTCTTCCATCATTTTTTGAAGGGAGGCATCAGCTCCAAAATCAAAAAACACCCAAAGGCAGGAACTGCTGTGCAGGCGGATACCGGTGCGTTCCGAATCGCTTGTCGGACAGCCGAAGGCGCCGAGCTCATCCCGCAAAAGCGGCAGATTTTCGACATTCAATGGTCCCCGACCGAGTCCTTCATAATTGTCATCCGATCGTCCGGAACTCATGATCATATCGCCCTGAATAGCAGTCG
>CAINVS010000093.1 GCA_903854205.1 uncultured Bacteroidota bacterium
ACTACTTCAAAAAGTGGTACTTTCTGTTCAAATATTTTATCAGCCAAAACCGGGTTCACAACAATAACAGGGAAAAGATCAGAAATGAGGTCAATCCCCATTTCTTCCACTAGGGCTTTAAGTTTAAGATCCTGATAATTAGCTATTATATTAGCAGGTTGGAAATTTCGTTCTTTTTTGAGTTCTTTCAAGCGTTCTGCCTGATGTTCACGAATATTAATCAGCGCATTTTTTGAGATCAGTTCTCTGAGTTCCCGCTGCAAGTTGAGGTAGTTTTCCAAAGGAAAATCGGCATCCGGCAGTTGTAAACTGAAGTTCTTTTCGAGCAAATGGTATAAATACCAACTGTTGAAAGCTGTTTTCCAGGAACTTGGTCTCACAGCCACAAGGGCTGACACGAGCTTTCTGCCGCTTTCTTCCATGTTGAGAAAATGCTTACGCCAACGGTAAAAGGCATTAAAATTTGGCAACTGCTGTTCAATCGCAGTCAAATGTTCCAGGAGATTTCTCAACTGTGTTTCGCGCTCGGTTGCTTTTTGTGATTTTATTTTTTCAAAAGGCTTGAAAACAGTACTTTGCTGCAATTGCGTAAAGAAGACATCTACCTGCTGTTCCAATGCTTCAAATCTCTTTTTGAAATCAGGTTTCAATGGTAATTTCAGTGTAAGTTCCTTTACTTTTTGACGGACAATTTTTGGAATACGGGCAAACCATTCATCTGCCGAGGTTTCAAAGGATTTCAGATCTTTGCTCAGTGCACTCAGATTGAGATATTTACTGATAGACGGCATGCCGTGTTCAAAATATTTCTTTGAGGTGTAAATGTCTTTCAACTCCTCGTATGCCTTGTAAATCTGATCTTTAGCGCTAATTATCTGGTACGATTTTTTGGAAAAAACGCTCAATATTCTCAATCTTGTATTGGTAAATCCATCTGAAAAATCGAAGGAATTGCCATAAACCTCCTGATAAACCTTGAGGTCGCGCTGTATATTTTCTACTCTGTTCTTAATGTCTTTCACATGACTTTCGTAATGAAAACGAAGGTCATCTGAGTATGAATCGATAAAACTGGTATAACGGCGATAGAGGTCGCGCAAAAGCCTGGTGAAGGTCAATACCTGTTCATTTACCCAAGTTTCGGCATCTTCGGCCTCTTTAGTTTTAAAAATATAGTCCTGCAATCGGGAAAGCGGGTGCTGTAGACTTTGGACCGATCCGAAAAGCACTTCATTGGTTTTTATTTCCTTAGCCAAATGATAGTATTCTTCATGAGTCCATCTATAGTCAGTTGTATCCAGAATTCTGGAAAGATACTGTTTGCCATCTATTTTATGATTTTTCATAAAACGCCCCACCATATTTGTCCAATCTGACTCGTCCAAAAGTGGTTTTTGAATTGCATCATAACGATCTGACAGTTTATCCCTTAGCTGCAAAAACTGTTGCAGCATCAGGTTGTACTGTTTGTCGTCAAATTTAGGCAATTTTTTTACCCGATCCGGCAACTGTGCCAGTTGAGAAAGTAAGGCATCTACTGCATTTGATTCATTGTCGATGAACCAGATGCCTGATTCTTTCAGGCCCTGTTTGTCTAGAAATAACCCCAGATCGATATGAGTCTGCTGTTCGGAACTTATAAGCAGACAGCTGCCGCCGTCTGACATAAGTGCTGGCAAAAATGAAGCTATTGTGCGAGATTTTCCGCTGTTTTGTGCGCCCTTCAGTACCAGATCATTGCCATCAAAAATATCGTTAAGCGCTGATTCCTGAACCGGATTAAGGGTCAGGCAGCCAATACCGCTAAACCATTTTCTTCTTGAACGGGGATTGAGTGTCAGTGGCAGTTCCGAAGCATTTGCTTGATTTAATTTTTGTTCGCCCATAACGGCTGCCCAAAGCACCCCGTTTTTGAATGGTGCCGGATTTTGTTTTCCGGGGCAGGAATATAGTTTAAATGCCTCAGGGTTTGGAATTTTTATTGCCTCACACAATCGCTCGAGTGCTGCCAAAAGACTTCTGTTCTGCAGTTTTTCGGTAGGCCCCATCAATTCATCCCAATCAAGTGCATAACGTGCAATGAGGTAGTTTTTTAGAATTTCATTGTAGCGTAAATGGTTCTTTCCTTCATAATTTAATATCCAATGAGCGGGGTTGTCGTCATCAGCATTTCTTATTTCAATATCCCAAAATAAAAGCGGGGCGGCAATATCACTGCCTAAGGCTGCATCTTCCAATAACAGCAGGGGATAGCCTATTGACAGCATACCGCCAATGATGGAAAAATCCTTAAAAGTATGTTGTAAATCCTTGAGCTGATCTGCCAATTCTTCTCCATCATTTTTAAAGGGAAGCAGATTGATTCCGATTTCAACTGAGTCCTGTTTTAAAAATCGGGAAAGAAGATAAACTGTAAGTTCCGGACCAACATTATTGAGCCGCCAAAAGTCAAGTTTATGTTCATTTAACGGCAAAACTATCAGATAAGGCAATGCGTTTTTGTAAAGCGCATTTTTGGAAATATTATTATCCATAAATGAATTATGTCGGGTTTGAATGATAATTTTTATTTCATTAATTACAGAATTACCTCATTAAAAACAAATCAGTTCTGATTAAATTTATAAAATCTGTAAACAATGTCTTATTAAGTCTCAAAAATATCAGAAAAGCTGTTTTCGTATGGTATAAAACCGATACCTGCTAACTCCTGTGATTATTTTTTAAAAATAGACGGTATTGTTCTCCTTTTTTAATCTCTTTAAAACTCATGCTCCCCTTGTTCATAAAATCTACCGAAGATGAACCTATCACTCATTTAAAATTATCAGAACTAATTTATAAAGCAATAAACAAAAACAAGCAGCATATCTAAAGGTTTCTGTTTTAAATTACTAAATTGGTATTTGCCCATAAAATTAAGTAAAAAACTGCTTAAAACCTAAATCATTCGAAAAATTAGGTTGACTGAGTGAAAAATATTCACATTTTAATGAAATTATTTGCATAATAACCAATTTGAATATATATTTGTCATACAATTAGTGATAATGTCCTGAAAAAATATCACTAATTTAATTATTTTATTGACAAGCACTAATAAATACCGCACTTATGAAAAAGCAATCCGTGATCAGAGAGTATAACTTTCCTGATGCTGAACTCTACACACAATGCCTTGAACGCATTCTCTACATCAAAAGAGATTTAATTGAATTTAAAGCATATGCTTATGGGGAGGAAAAAATCCTGGCTTTTGAAAAAATGGTAAAAAGTTTTGGAGATTTACCCGATGACAATGAACTTGTCGGAGATCAGATGTTGGCAACCCAAAAGAAAAACGATGCTGCAGAAGCGCTCAAAACTGCTGTCAGAACAGTGATGACCAGGGTTACAGTGAAAATTGACGCCAAATCCGGGCGTTATCGTAAATTCGGCACCCATAAAATGAATGATATGAGTGATGCCAATCTGCTGCTTTGCGGGCTGCGCGTAGCCAGAGTATCGGAGCAATTGCTTCCTTTTCTTGAGGATAGCGGACTTAAACAGGAACTGATTGACAAAGTCCGTCAGTCAACCAAAGCATTTGAGAATGCAATTCATATACAGCAGGATAAAGTTGCTGACCGCGATATAGCCGTTGAAAAAAGAGTTGAAATAGGAAATGATATCTACCGCGAATTTGTCATGATCTGTAATATCGGCAAAGATATTTGGGCCGAGAAAAATCATACTAAATATGAAAATTACACCATTTACGAGAGTAATAACGAACAGAAAAAAATTGGCAGAAAGAAAGCAGAGAGCGCAAATTAATGCTGAATCTGTCTGTTTTTTAGGGTATTGGCATTGTTAAAACTTAGGAGTTATATAACAAAAATACTGCTAATTTATCCTTATGAACAACTCTGTACCACTGCGCGGTTTTATAGAATTATAACAGGGTTCTAT